>JBFRWJ010000227.1:0-13443 GCA_051439525.1 Spirulina sp.
GCACATTCTTTTTTACCGCAATGGTCTTTACAAAAAAGCGATCTTTTATCTAAAATTGTTAAATATATTCCCAATTCTCGCATTGATTGGGAATGGGAAACGGGAGAACTTTGGGCATCGATTTTTCTTGAGAACAAGTGGATCGGGACAATTCGATCCGATATTGCGATCGCGTTTTTTCTGGAGGACTATTTGGGTTGTGTGGCTGCGTTAATGGCTGAATATGGTATTAAGTTGGTAGGAGTGAAAGATTTTGAGACGAAAGCGTTTAAAATTGAGAAGGAGAAGTGCGATCGCTTGTTCATTGAGTTTCGCAATGGTGAGGCTGTCGATTTAGAACGGTTGTCGATCGCGGATTTATGGTGGGCGACAATTTAAGGAAATGCGATCGCTGTTTGAAAATCAGGTATAATGAGAAATGGAGTTTAGCAGCGAAATCTATGGAAAGTTTACTCCCTCGAAATGTTTTAGAGTTAAGCATCTCCGAACGAATTCAGTTAGTGCAAGATATTTGGGACAGCATTGCGATCGCCCCAGAAGAGGTGGAAATTCCCGACAGCCAAAAACAAGAATTATCTCGTCGTTTGGAACTGTACGAAGAAAATCGCGATCGCTTTTCCATATGGGAAGATTTTAAACAAAAATTAAAGTAATTTAAAGGGTGCGATCGCGTTCTGAGGAATGAGAGAAGTGCGATTGCATTATTTTCAATTAGTTAGAACTCCCATTATTTTGCTGTCCAAATAAATCTCTTAAAGTTTGTTCAATGCGATCTAAAGCTGTATTTGTTGTTTTTTTATACTCGCGTAAATCATCTTGCTGCTGTGAGACAATCTGAACTAAGAGAAGATTCGCTTCTCGGAGTTCATCGAGTTGTTGTTGGTGAGTTTCCCGAAGTTCGGCAATTTGGCGATCGCAGGCTTCGATGCGGCGATCGTGAGCTTCTGCTAATGCAAGTAACCGTTCTATTCTTTCATCAATGCTCATGTACTCTCTCCTCATGAGATTTTACCGAGATTGTCTCATTTTAGCATTGGGGATGGGTGGAAATGCGATACTCCCTATGGGAACGCTACGCGAACGCGGTTATAATACAAGCAAGATTTAAAGTAGAAAAATGGTAGAAACATTTACAGCCGTATTTGATGGCAAGGTATTTCGTCCCACTAGCGCGATCGCACTTCCCCCCAATACCTCAGTTGAGATTACAATTAAAACCATTGAAAATGACAATCGCGAACCCGTTTCTTTTTTAGAAGTGGCGCGATCGCTGAAGTTAGAGGGTCCGACAGATTGGTCGGAAAATCTCGATAAGTATTTGTATGGTGATGCTGTAAAATAACCTCCCCAAATTTAGGTTTTTTGTACATGAAATCAATAGAAGGAAAAATTTGAGTCTCTTTCTATTAGTTGTGCTCCCTATTTTAAAGATTTCCGTCTGACTCATTGTTGATAACCTCATTCTCTGGATCATCAGGAATATCAAGATTTAATTTTCTTTCTTGCGTTGAATTGGTTGCACTATTGCATAATTTTTCTGCTGTGCGATATATTGCACTTTGCTTTTCTTTGTGTTCTATTGACCATTCTAGATTCGCCTGTAGTAGTTCCATCGATTGAGGAAAATCAAAACCATGATATGCGTATATTGCTGCTCCTATATCTGTTTCTCCAACTCGAATTAATAGTTGAGCACGATTTCTCAAAAATTCCAGTTTTTCACTTGGATTTTTAAGAGTTTTAAGCTGTTCTCGAATTCGTTGATCTATCTCACGAATTGCTCTTCCAACTTGCTCTTTTTGGTCTTTCATCACCATCTTTCTCTGATTGTAATAATTAGTCCCATCAAAAAACCATGAATTGCGTGTATTATTTCTCTTGTTGTGAGGATTGTAAAAGTCAGGAAACACCATCTCAACGATTTGAGCTTTAGTTTTATACGATTCATTCTCTGGAATTTCTCCCTTATGAGCCTTCTCGGCCAGTCCCTGCATATATTGTAGAATGAGATCGCTACGACTTCGAGCTTGAGGGACAAACACTCGACTAATAGAAGGTGGATAAAAATTGTCTTCGGGAGAAAAATGCGCTGCATCAAAGTCAATATTCTGTTGTTCGCTGTTCTGCTTAGGTTTCCAATAGCGGGAATATTCATTCATAATGTTGTTTGGGTATGTCTGTTCTAGTATACACTGGAAATTGGTAGTTTGTTTCTAGCGTCGATATTGTTGAATGGCTTAAAACCACATCTTGCTACATATAGTGTAATACAAATTTAAAAAAATGGAATATTACTCTATATATAGTAGCTACGACTCTTAGAATGCAAATTGCTCTAGCTTGCAAATACAAACTCCATTCTTCAAAAATCACTAAAAGACAATGAAAAGCAATCTCACAAAAAACAAAGACATAGGCAATCGTCTTAAATCGACAAGAACATCGAGAAAGCTCTCTATAGATGATGTGAGCCAAAAACTGGAAATGCCATCCGAAACTATTACAATGATAGAAAATGGAGAAATAGAAGGTCACTATCCAGAAATTTATGCGATGACTTGTCTTTATGTTAAATCTATTCACGAAATTTTTGAAGGCTTTTTCAATTATAAGAAGAGCCCAGTGTACCTTCTACGAAATAAAACAGACGAAAATAGAGAAGAAATAGAACAGTACATTATTGATTTTATAGAATTTTACCGTCAAGCTAATGGTCAAAATAAAAATATAGTTGGTTTATCTAAAACCAAAGTACCACATTCTATGCGAAAAATCTCTACAGCAGTTTTACAAACAAGAGCACAAAAATTGATCCAAACACATAATCTTTACAAGTTTCCTATTAATGTTTATCAAATAGCTAGTAATTTAGGAATATCAATTGTCTTTAAACCTTTACCTAATCATTTGTATAATCTTAGAGGATTTTGTTATCAAGAAGAGAATTTTGCTTTAATTGCAATTAATCATAGTCATCCCATTGAATTACAAAGATTTACAATGGCTCATGAATTGCATCATTTATTGTATGATATTAACTGTTCACCATTATTTTGTGGTGCTGATAATCAAAAAGAAGCTATAGAGGAAAATGCAGAGAGATTTGCCGCAGAATTATTAATGCCTTCCAGCTATATGCAAAAACTTGTTTCCCATCCTCCTAATATTAATTACTTGACAATTCATTTGATAGCAGAACATTTCAAAGTGAGTTATCAAGCTGCCTCAATTCGGTTACAAAAATTCGGTTTAATCGATGATTCTTCTGAGGTGTGTAAATCAAGCTATAGAAAAAGAGATATGGAAAAAACAAGAATTTTGTTGAAAAATAAGACAAAATACTTAAAAGCAATTTTTGGATTAGAAACTGGTATTCAAGAGTTACAAGTTGAAAATCATTTCAAAACTCATGATAAATGTGGGATGCCAATTTTCAATGATTCTGATACTGTTTGCTGGAATTGTGGCTTAGAACTCCAAAAGTCAACAGATCAAAAACAAGCATGGATTAATAATCCATACCGACAAAATTTTGCGAATCTTTCCAAAAACAAAATATCTTCTATGAATAAAAAGAAAGATTACACTCAATTATCTTTAAATTTAAAAATAGATTAAGAGCTATCAATTAGGAGATGTTAAATGTGAGATTTTCTATTAACATCTCCTAATGCCAATGAAATTACGGCGCAAAAGCGAAAGAATCCGGCTGATACGACTGCACCCCCTTCATATATTGCACCCGTTCAAACCCACTCTCATCCGCACAATTGATCTGACTCATGCTACCCTGCATTTGCCGCACTGACTCGTACTCATTTTCCTCCATCCAGTGCCGCATCTCCTCCTCAATCGTCTGCAAATAAGGAATCCCGTGCCGCAACAGCGCCGAACAAACCTGAGTCACTTTTGCCCCCGCCATCATCATTTTAATTGCATCCTGACCTTTTTGTACCCCACTCGTCGCCGCTAAATCCGCATTAATGCGACCGTAGAGAATCGCGATCCAGCGCATGGGCAAGCGAGTCGATTGGGGCGTACTTAAGAGAATATTGGGGCGTACTACCAACTCCTCGATATCGATATCCGGTTGATAGAAACGGTTGAATAAAACCAACCCATCGATCCCCACCGCATCAAAACGCTTCGCCATATTCGCCATATTGGTGAAAAAGGGACTTAATTTCAACGCCACCGGAATACTCACTTCCGACTTCACCGATCGCACCACCTCCACATACCCTTCCTCAATCTCCGCCGCCGTCGCGTCGGGATTCGTGGGAATATTGTAAATATTCAATTCTAGCGCATCCGCCCCCGCCTCCTGCATCAGTTGGGCGAAATGCGTCCACCCCCCCAAGGTAGACCCGTTGAGACTGGCAATGACGGGAATATTTACCATTTCCTTCGCTTTGCGGATATGTTCGAGATACTCCTCGGGCCCGACATGAAACGTCTCCGGTTCCGGAAAATAACTCAACGCCTCGGGAAAACTCTCCGTTCCGTAACTTAAATGATGGTGCAATTCGTATTCTTCTTGAGTTAACTGTTCCTCAAAAATGCTGTGCAGCACTACCGCCGCCGCCCCCGAGTCCTCCATAATTTTGAGGTTATCGATATTCTCCGTTAAAGGTGCTGCTGCGGAGGGAACGAGGGGGGATTTTAGGTTCAACCCCAGATATGTTGTTGTTAAATCCATGGTTTTTGTTGTTGGTTATTGGTTGTTAGTTTCTCCCCTCTTCCTCCCCTCTTGGGAGGGGCTGGGGGGTGGGTTGTTGTTGGTTGTTGAAGCGATCGCATTTCATTGACGGAAATTCGGGAAATGAATCGGTAATGAAATTGTCTCTCTATTTGCTGAATTGAATTAAAAATGAAGGTAAATTCGGAAATAGATTCCCAACCCGTTAAAACGGGTTTGCGCTATGCAGCCCTAGATTTGAGTCCAAGGCGGATCGAGAACGAGAAAGAAGATTTAATTACCAACATGATTTTAGATTCCCTGTCGGATCTCTGTCTGTCAAAATTATCAGTAGGGACGTTACTTGCAACGTCCCTACACGGGATGGCTATTCAGCCTTTCCATTCGCCTCATCCAACTGACGGGAAGCCAAATATTGATACATTTGCCAGCGCGAATCCACATCCTGTTGTGCCTCGCTTAACAAACGCTTCGCATCCTCCGGCTTGGTCTTCGTCAGCATCTTAAAGCGATTTTCCTCATACATTGACTCCTTAACCCCCTTCTTCGGGGCGCGAGAATCAAGCTGTAAAGGATTCTTGCCTTCCTTGACCAAATCGGGACTGTAGCGATACAGCAACCAGCGACCGCTTTCGACAATGTCCTTCTGATGACTCATCCCCGTTTGCATATTAATTCCGTGGGCAATGCAGTGAGAATAGGCAATAATCAACGAAGGCCCGTCATAGGCCTCAGCCTCCAAAAATGCCTTTAACGTATGTTCGTCCCGCGCCCCCATGGCCACGGAGGCAACATAAATATTCCCGTAAGTCATGGCAATTAAACCGAGGTCTTTCTTGGCTGCGGGTTTGCCCCCTGCGGCAAACTTCGCTACCGCCCCCCGAGGGGTTGCCTTCGAGGACTGTCCTCCCGTGTTGGAATAAACCTCTGTATCCATCACCAAAACATTGACATTGCGACCGCTTGCGAGGACGTGATCCAATCCCCCGTAACCGATATCGTAAGCCCAACCGTCACCCCCGACAATCCAAACCGATTTCTTGACGAGGTAATCGGCGAGACTCAATAATTGCTTGGCATCGGCATCCTCAACCTCTCGTAACTTCTGCTTCAACGCTTCCACCCGTCCCCGTTGTTCCCAAATATCTGCCTCATTTTTCTGAGGATTATTGAGAATTTCCGTGACGAGATCGTCGCCTACTATTCCCCCGAGTTTGGACAACAGTTCCACCGCAAAAGCTGCGTGTTTGTCGATCGATACTCGGAAACCGAACCCAAACTCGGCGTTATCTTCAAACAACGAATTCGACCACGCGGGCCCGCGTCCGTCGGCATTTTGCGCCCAAGGTGTCGTGGGTAAATTCCCCCCGTAAATAGAAGAACACCCCGTCGCATTGGCAATGACCATGCGATCGCCAAACAATTGCGTTGCTAACTTCAGATAAGGCGTTTCCCCGCAACCCGCACAGGCACCAGAGAACTCAAATAAAGGTTCTTGTAATTGCTGCTGGCGAATTTGGTTGAGTTTCAAATTCAGGCGATCGGGGTTCGGCAAGTTGAGGAAATATTCCCAGTTCTCCCGTTCTGCTTCTCGCAGGGGTAACTGTTCCTCCATATTTAACGCCTTGCGAGAGGGTTGAGACTTGTTTTTCGCCGGGCAAATATCCACGCAAACCCCGCATCCGGTACAATCTTCCGGGGCGACTTGAATGGTAAATTTCTGCCCCGCAAAGTCCCGTTTGTCCAGAGAGTCGATCGCTTTAAAAGTCGCGGGGGCATTCTCTAACTGTCCGGGATCGTAAACCTTGCCTCGGATGGTTGCGTGGGGACAAAACATGATGCACTTACCGCATTGCACGCAAACATCGGGATCCCAAGTGGGGATAAATTGGGCAACGTTACGTTTTTCCCATTGGGAAGTGCCTGTGGGATAACTCCCATCGCAGGGCAAAACGCTGACGGGGAGACTATCTCCTTCTCGGACTAACATTTTCCCTTCAATTTCCCGCACGAACTCGGGGGCATGGGGAGAAATGGGGGGGATACGGTGCTTGGGACTGTTTGCTTCCCCGACATTCACCTCAAATAAATTATCGAGGGCATTATCGACAGCATTGAGGTTCATCTGCACGATTTTCTGTCCTTTCTTGCCGTAAGTTTTCTCGATCGCCTTCTTAATTTGCGCGATCGCTTCCTCTTTGGGCAAAACTCCTGCTAGGGCAAAGAAACAGGTTTGCATGACGGTGTTGATCCGTCCTCCCATGCCGCTTTCCCGGGCGACTTTATTAGCATTGATAATGTAGAATTTCAGGTTTTTGCGAACGATGGTTTCCTGAATTTCTAGGGGTAATTGTCCCCAAACTTCCTCTACCCCATAAGGACTATTTAACAAGAAAGTCGCTCCTGGTGCGGCGGCTTGGAGAACGTCCAATTTTTCGAGGAAAGTCCACTGGTGACAGCCGATAAAATTCGCCTGTTTGATGAGGTAAGTGGAACGAATGCGATCGGGTCCGAAGCGTAAATGAGAAACCGTGACAGCACCGGATTTTTTCGAGTCGTAAACGAAGTAACCTTGGGCATAATTATCGGTTTCGCTGCCGATAATTTTAATTGAGTTTTTGTTCGCCCCGACAGTTCCATCAGAACCCAACCCGTAGAACATGGCACGCACGACGCGATCGGGTTCGATGTCGAAATTGGGGTCATATTCTAAGGATGTTTGGGTAACATCATCGTTAATGCCTACGGTGAAATGATTCTTGGGCGTTTCCCGTGCCAAATTATCAAAAACGCTCTTCACCATCGCCGGATTAAACTCTTTAGAAGATAACCCATAACGACCGCCGACAACGGTTTTTAAATTGCTCAGTTTGCGCTTTAATTCTTCATCGCTGCCGAATAGAGTTTCCTGTACTGCTGTGAGGACATCTTGATAGAGGGGTTCTCCTGCAGATCCGGGTTCTTTGGTGCGATCTAAAACCGCGATCGCTTTGACTGTCTCTGGCAATGCTGCAATGAATTGAGCTACAGAAAAGGGACGATACAAGCGCACTTTCAATACGCCCACCTTTTCCCCTTGCGCCGTTAAATAATCGACGGTTTCGTGAACGGTTTCGCAACCGGATCCCATGAGAATAATAATCCGTTCTGCATCTGCTGCCCCTTCATATTGAAACAGTTGGTAACGGCGACCCGTTAACTGTTCAAATTTGTTCATTGCCTTCTCGACAATGCCCGCACAAGCCTCATAAAATGGGTTGACGCTTTCCCGTGCTTGGAAGTAAACATCGGGGTTTTGAGCCGTTCCTCGCAGGACGGGGCGATCGGGAGTTAACGCACGCGATCGGTGGGCAAAAACCCATTCGTCATCTATCATTTCCCGGAGGATTTCATCCGCCAAAATCTCTACTTTTTGCACTTCATGGGAAGTCCGAAAACCATCAAAAAAGTGCAGAAAAGGAACGCGAGATTCTAACGTCGCCGCTTGGGAAATTAATGCCAGATCGTGTGCCTCTTGTACCGATGCCGAACATAGTAACGCCAACCCCGTCGCCCGAGTTGCCATCACGTCACTATGATCGCCAAAAATAGACAGAGCTTGTGCAGCGAGCGATCGCGCCGCTACGTGAATGACGCAACTGCTTAATTCTCCCGCAATTTTGTAGAGGTTGGGGATCATTAATAAGAGTCCTTGAGACGCGGTAAAAGTTGTCGTTAAAGATCCCGTTTGTAGTGCCCCGTGTACGGCACCGGCTGCTCCTCCTTCTGCCTGCATTTCTACCACGGAAGCGGGAGTTCCCCAGAGATTGGGACGACCTTCTGACATCCAAGCATCTGCCCATTCTCCCATTGGTGAAGAGGGAGTAATGGGATAGATAGCAATAACTTCATTCAGTTTGTAGGCAACGCGAGCAACTGCTTCGTTACCATCTATGGTTGCAAAAGTGTTCTTACTCATAATTTAGGTGTTGGTTATTCGTTATTGGTTATCCCCCCTAACCCCCCTTGCTAAGGGGGGAAAAGAAGGGGGGATTGGTGACTGGTGACTGATGTTACTCCCCCTCGAATAAATCCTTACACTTCAACAACATCCCTGTTGCTTGAAAATAGATAAATTGCTGAATTCTTTTTTATCTATTTTCTAATTTATGTCTAGTTTAGAGCGAACTGTGACTGCTAGTTTTTCATTTTTCATTGTCGCATTTTTTGAGGAAATCGGGAACGATGCTTAGCGTTTTGTAACCTAGTCTTCTTTTTTTAATATAATGCAACATTTTTTAGCATAAAACTTGCGATCGAAGAATGAAATAGCTTATAATTGTAGGCTATATCTATT
Organism: Spirulina sp.; assembly: GCA_051439525.1. Classification (GTDB taxonomy): domain Bacteria; phylum Cyanobacteriota; class Cyanobacteriia; order Cyanobacteriales; family Spirulinaceae; genus CCY15215. Next base: position 9,036 of record JBFRWJ010000227.1, read on the forward strand.
TATTTTTTTAGCAACATCTTTGTTGGTTTTCTCGTCCTAGTTTCCTCCTCCTTTGGACGTTGGCACAAACCTAAATTTTTTCTTAAGTTTTCCGGTCAAGGGGGGATCTCCGAGCGCCCATTCTTCAGTCTTTAATGGGATAATAAGAGTTTATGAGACAAAATGAAGAGGTTCTTGCATGACAGTCATCGAACAAACATCAGCCCGGGATTTATTTCGGGCAGCTTACAACAATCGCTACACTTGGGACAGTAATTTTCCGGGCTATACTGCCGATGTCACCTACAAGCGAGATGGAGACACTTTTTCCGGTGAAGTTCGCATCAATGCAGATCTTAAAGGAGAAGTTACGGGAATAACCGACGAAGCTGCCAAAAAAGCGATCGAAGGTCAAGTGTGGGAAATTTCCATTCACCGCATCCGTCGCAGTTTTGAACAAACCCATGGGGAAAATACCTTTTCCTATGGCAAAACCGACTCAGATGGAAGCATCGAGATTTTAATGGGGGGAAAAGCCGAAGGCGATTGCTATAAACTCCATAATAATGAAGTCAGCATGGTGCACCGTCACATTCACGGCACCGTCGTCACCATCAACACTTTTAGCAGTCACGATACGGGAGAAGGCTATCTTTCTCATCGCTACGATTCCGTTTATCACGACCCCAAAACCGGAGAACAAAAAGGCGGAGTCAATAACTTTGAAGACGAGTACAAAAAAGTTGGCGATTACTTTATCTTAAATCGGCGATCGATTCGTACCGAAACCAATGGAAAAATTAACAGCCAAGAATTTCTGTTCTCCAATCTTCAATTGTTAAGCTAATTTTCCAAAGTAGGGCGGGCAATGCTCGCCTTCCTCGATGGCGATCGCGCTATCTGAAAGAGAAAAATATTTTTTTATGTTAAGCTATTCTAGAACCGGGGCAATATCGGGAAGACTTGGAGGCTCACTATTAAACCACTTGCGATAAAGATTCTCATAGGTTCGATCGCTCGTCAATTCTTCTAAGACATCATTGATTCGCTCTATATATTCTGACTCTCGAGACAGGGCAATGCCATAATATTCTTCTGTTAATACCTCGACAATTTTCAAGCCATCCAAATTGCCAATTTTAATGCTATGAAGAATGAGAGGATAATCGTTAATGACGGCATCAATATTCCCATCTTTTAATTCATGTAAAGCGAGAGAAACAGAAGAGAATTTGCTCACTTTTGCTCCCGATATTTCTTCTGCTTTTTTTGCGCCTGCCGTGCCAATTTGGACGGCAATTGTTTTATTTTTAAGATCCTTGAACCCTTTAATTCTTTCATCTTCATCGCGAATCGCGATCGCGAGTCCGGCTTGGAAATAGGGACGGGAAAAAGCGACCCGTTCGGCTCTTTCAGGAGTAATAATCATGCTGCTGACAATCGCATCGATTTCCTCATTCTCTAGAGCGGAAATTAATTGATTAAAGGAGATATTTTGCCAAGAAAGCTGGAGTTCGCCTCGTTCTGCGATCGCTTCCATCAGATCGATATCAAATCCGGTTCGCTGACCGTTATCTTCCTGCATGGCAAAAGGGGGAAACGTGGGATCGACCCCCACATTAAACATCACTTTTCCTGCCGTTCGTTCAGAGATTGCACTACAGGAAATGACGAACAAACAAACACAAAAACTTAAAAAAAATTTGAACTTTGAATTCATAATTTTGAATTGGATTGACCAAATTCCAAGCCTCCTGCTTAAGCGGTCGGAACTGATAACTGTTCACTGTTCGCTGTTCACTGAAATGACAATCCGTTCCTGAAAAAATGAGGCTGTACCCAAAAAAGTACACCCTCAATTTCCGAACAACCGTTAGTGAAGAGACTGCCAACCCGGAATGCTCGAAAAATCTACCACAGTCCTTGAATGGGAACGGGTGTTGTTGTGGGAGCGGGTATTGCAGTCGGGGTCGAATCAAAAGGGAGAGACACCGTGGAAGGACTGGGACTGCGATCGAGAGAACGTTCGTAGTCTGCCCAAAGCGCTTGAATGCGGCTGCTGAAGTTACTGGAACGCGGGGGAACGGGAACGGTGTGAGGCGCTAAACCAACAATTTTGTTCCCTTCGACAAAAACCGGGGTTCCTCCCATTAAATTGAGAGCGCCGAGTTGAGCTTGAGGGACTCCGACCCAAATAAACGGTTCTTGAGAGCGATCGAGTTGGACGAGCACTTGGGTTCCGACAACGCTCTTAACGATTCCTCTAACTCTGGGGGCGCGAGGGGCGCTTCTTTGAGCCAGCAGGAGGGGCTCGTTCAGGGATTCAACTTGGGACTCGGCGCGGGCTGCTTCTGTCGCGATCGCTCCAAGCAACAGCGTGAGTACAGTAACAAGCAGGCTCAATTTTTTCACGTGCATCTTAACACCTACACCATGAGACGATTTACTAGGGACTATGATATTGATTTAAGAGCAGAAATGAAAGTCTTTCCTCGATATTCGCGATCGACGACCGTTAATCCGACCCCCACCCCTAAGCAGTTTGGTGTTTGGGGATGAAATAATTTTAGCTAAAATGGAGAGATGGACTGAAAATTGTTCTTTTGGGGGTGACATGAAGCAGATTGTAACGAACGAAGCCACAGCCAACACCTTTGGAGATTGGGCGTATATTGCGATCGCCAAGCACTATGAGAAAATGCTCTCCCACGAAGCCGGGGTTCTCGCCGATCGCGATCCGGAAGAGTTACACCAAATGAGAGTGGGGATGCGTCGCTTGCGAACGGCATTAGTTGGGTTTGCCCCCGCCCTCTCCCTATCCGCCCCCATGGGAGAAAAAGTCGTCGGACGCATCGCTCGGGTGTTAGGGCATCTGCGAGATATAGACGTACTCGGGGACACCTTAAAAACCGATTATCGCCCCCATCTCCCCAAAGCCGAACGCAAGGAACTCGATCGCATTCTCAAGGGATTGGCTAAAGAACGCCGAAAAGCGTTTAAAGCGGTGAAAGCCATTTTAAAGGGGAAAACCTATCGCAAGCTGAAAAAGAGCTTTGAATCTTGGTTGACAAACCCGCGTTATTCTTCCTTGGCTCGCGTTCCCATCGAATTTGTCTTGCCAGATTTGCTTCTCCCCCAGTTCAGTCAATTTTTTCTCCATCCGGGATGGGAAGTCGGTGGGAGTATCGGGGAAATGACCTCTGTCGAGTATGCCGATGCCGATACCGCTCGTCGTATTTTGGCACGGCAGGAAACAACCCTTCATAGTTTGCGCAAAGAAGCCAAGCGCACTCGCTATCAAATGGAACTGTTCGTGCAGTTTTACGGGGGAGAATACCAAAGTTATCTCAAAGAGACCAAGCAAATTCAAGGCATTCTCGGAGATCTTCAAGATAGTTTTGTTTTAAAGGAATTTCTCAATCGATTTTTTGTCAAATCCTTCAAAACTCGTCTGCCTGCCCTGGCTCAACGCCTGCAAGAAATTCGCTGGCAAAAATGGAATGCTTGGCAAGAGTTACACTATAAATTTGCCTCTCCCGCAATGCGACAATCTCTGCGGACGATCGCGCAACATCCTAACATTTCGACGGATGTGTCCGAGGGGGATTTGTCCAAAAATTTGGTCATTCCCATGACTCAATTATCTCTGTCTTAGGAAGGCAACGCTTTGCCAGCGAAAAATTATGATTTCTTTACCTTCTGTTTACCTTGAAGATTTATCTTGGGACGGGACGGCAGGGCAATATTTTAACGTTGACCCCGCTCAACAGGTCTTATGCTCCTGACCCCTCAACCCATCGATCGCCTTCCTCACGAGGAATGTCGAGAAGAGCGACGCTTGCACCTCTATCATCGCGGGGAAACCATTCCCTTAGAGGAAGGAGGCGTTTGGGAAGTCTATCGCGGCTTGGTTCAAATCCGCACCTCTCATCCCAGTGGGGAAGAAGTGCTGTTAGGATGGGCAGGCCCGACAACATTTTTCGGTCTGTGGTTGACTCGCTTGGAACTGTACGAAGCCAAGGCGCTCTCGGATGTTTATTTGCGCTGGTTTACCCTCCAGGAAATTCAAACTTCGCCTTCCTTAGCTCAAACGGTTTTGGATGGGATTACCCGACGACTGCGACAAACTGAAGCGATTTTAGCGATCGCGGGATACCGTCGCGTGGAAGATCGCCTCGCTCAATTACTCCGCCTTCTCGAAGCGGAAATCGGACAAGCGACAGAGGAAGGGATGCGCTTGCAGGTACGCTTGACCCATCAAACCCTTGCCAATGCCATCGGCACGACACGAGTCACCGTCACCCGCTTATTGGGAAAACTACAACGCTCGGACTGCATTCGGATCGATCGCGATCGCCACATTATTATTAAAAATCACCAATTTTTCCGCGTGTAGGGACGTTGCATGCAACGTCCCTACTAGGTTTGA
>JBFRWJ010000228.1:0-5555 GCA_051439525.1 Spirulina sp.
ACGCTTATCAGTGATTGAAAAACAGATTGAGAACAATACTGAAAAAATCGTTAAGGCCAGAATGGCCAATGGTTTTAGAACGGCAGCCCTACAACAATTTCCTTATATTGTCAGCCATCATCTCAGACAAACTTTAATTCAAATCAAAAAACAACTGAATGAGTTGCTCATTCAACCGCGAACAATCCCGCTTGATGCAGAAACAAAAGTCTATCTGGGACAGCTTTTAGAACGAACTCGATTAATGCACCAATTAATCGGTGAAGTTTTATTCGATACCAACCATGACTTCAAAAGAAATCAGTCAGATTCGCCACTGACTCATCAAGATTATTTGATTGTCGATCGCAATTTAATTATTCAAGAACATTCAGATGGGGTTAAGCGTTATGCCGAACGGGATATGGTTATTTTGAAGGGAGAAGACGTGCGAACGAGTTTTCCAGAATTAACAGGCAGTGAAGAAACATTGAGAAACGTGATTCAAGATGAAAGAAACAGCTTTGAAATACCGGGAATTGCTAGAGTGTCCGAGCGAGATTCCCCTTTGTATTTTGATATTTACGTCACGCAATACAAAAGTGATTTGATTAGAAATCCTTATCTAATCATACTTTTAAATGATGCAACGGATCGCATGATTTTTCAACAAAAATTAGTGCAATCTGCTAATGAAGCAGAACTCTTATTAAGAAGACTGAGAGAAGCGAATGATTATATCGATCGGGTTGTTAATTCAATGGCTGATGCCCTGATCGTTACGACGCAAGCAGGAATTATCAAAAAAGTCAATCGAGCCACAAAAGAATTATTTGGTTATAACGAGTCGGAATTACTCAGTCAACCTTTGACAAAACTCCTGTGCGATCGCGAAGCCTTGAGCCAAGTTGAAGATAGTAATGTCAGACCCCGAGCGGAAATTACGTGCTTTCGGAAAACGGGAGAACAAATTTCAGTTGCTTTTTCCTGCGGTTTGATTCGGACCGTAGACGATCGCCAAGAATTTGTGTATGTCGGTCGCGATATCACCGAACGAAAAAAAGCAGAAATGAGAATTCACACACTCAATGCCTCCTTACAAGAGAAAGCTATAGAGTTACTCAATGTCAATGAAGAGTTAGAATCCTTCTCTCGAACTGTCTCTCACGATCTAAGAACCCCCATTTCTCATATCGAATTTTTCAATCAAATGCTTGCGGAAGAATATGGCGACAAATTAGATGAAGAAGGACAAGATTATATTCAACAGATCGAGAAATCGTGTCAAAGAATGAAACGTCTGATTAAAGATTTATTACAACTTTCTCGCGCAAATAAGAGCGATCTCGAATTAACAGAAGTTAATTTAAGTAAAATGTCTCAAAATGTGATTGAATCTTTAAAAGTTGATGCACCCCATCGCCAAGTTGAAGTGATTATTTGCCCCGATCTAATCGTCCAAGCCAACGAACCACTTTTACAAATTGTTTTGGAAAATTTACTGGGAAATGCGTGGAAATATACCAGCAAGCGAGCAGTTACAACGATCGAATTGGGAGCGAGTACTTCACCATTACTGGATTCGGTAAACAGCCAGAATCCTAATTCTCTGGTCTATTATATTCGCGATAATGGTGCGGGATTCGATATGGATCATGCGACCAAATTGTTTCGTGCTTTTGAACGCTTGCACTCGGCTAAAGACTTTGAAGGAACGGGTATTGGGTTAACTACCGTTCAGCGTATTATTCAACGGCATGGGGGACAAATTTGGGCAGAAGGAGAAGTCGATCGCGGCGCAACTTTCTACTTTACCTTAAACGGCGAATCAGTTATTTCCATGAGCAATGAACAATGAACCGATATTAGGAATGGAGGTCTTCGAGGAACGCGAAAAGATTTTGGTGAAACGCTTCTGTTGCTCGCATATAACAAGCGTGCCCGGCATTGGGTAAAATGGCTTTTTTGGCTTGGGGGAGAAGTTCGACAAGTAAATCGGCCCATTTGGGGGGGACGATGCGATCGTTACTGCCCCAAATGGCTAAAACCGGCAGAGAAAGACCCGCGATCGCCTTTTGATAGCGGTTAATGCCAACGGGAGCAACGGCAACGAATCCGCGCAATTTTTCGGCATATCGGACAATAAAGGGCAAGCTATAACCGCCACTCATGGAGGGGGAAACGAGAACCGGGCGATCGCACTCAAGACCGAGGAGCAATTCTAAGAGAAATTCTTCCTTGGGAAAATTAATGCGTTCCGAATCGCCGTATCCCGGGATGTCAATGGCGATCGCTCGATAACCGCGATCGGCAAAATAAGCCAGAGTCCCAATCTCCTGCCAAGTGCGAGCTGTAAAACTGGCACCGTGTAAAAATAAGATATTAGGGGCACTGATGTCGCCAATTTCCAGATAATGAATCGACGCACCCCGAACTTCTAGCGATCGCGAGGCAATGACAGGGGGCATAATGAGAAACCAATCGAGAAGAACTAATGAATATCGTACTGCGTCCGCAACGAGATTTGGACATTCGAGGAGCCTCTCTCCTCCAACAAAAAGTTGTGGGTTTAATGCCAGCCCCAGACAATTCCTGTTGGGCGATCGATCTGGTACAAGTTAATGCCATCGACCATTTTGGTCTCACCGCCCTCATGGCCGTGCGTCGGGCAGCCAAACAACACCGATGCCGATTTTATTTACTCAACCTCAAACAGCCCGTTCGCTATATGTTGGAAATTACCGAACTCGATCGCGAGTTTGATATCGTTGACAGTCTCGATGATGTTTTTCAATCTAAAATTCGTTTGTTACTGTGTTAATCAGTCTTTCATCCTTCATCCTTCATCCTTTAATTGATATGCGTTGGATCGTTAGTTTTTTGTGTTTGTTATTCGTGTTCATTTTCGTACCGGCTGTCAGTGCGGAGAATATCCCCGAGGCAAAGGTTCTCGAACAGCAGTTGCAGCAAGGAGAAGCTCTGGCAGAAAAGGCGATCTCCGCCCTCGAACAAGGGGATTTAGAGACGGCTGAAGGATACTGGAGCGAATTGATCGATCGCTTTCCCAATAATCCGGCAGTGTGGAGCAATCGCGGGGGAACCCGCGCCCTCGAGGGCAAACTGGAGGAGGCGATCGCGGATTTCGATCGCGCCGTCGAACTGGCTCCGGATGCTCCCGATCCCTACCTGAATCGAGGCATTGCCAAAGAAGGACAAAAACATTGGGAGGATGCGATCGCCGACTATAACCGCGTTTTGGCGTTAGATCCCGAAGATGCCATGGCTTACAATAATCGGGGGAACGCTCGAGCCGGACAAGGACGCTGGGATGATGCCTTAGCCGATTATAAAAAAGCCTCGGAACTGGCTGCGGATTTTGCCCTCTCCCGTGCCAATTATGCCCTTGCTTTATATCAACGCGATCGCCCTGAAGAAGCGATCGAAATCATGCGCGATCTCGTGCAAAAATACCCCATGTTTACCGATATGCGAGCGGCATTAGCTGCCGTTCTTTGGGTCAAAGGATTGCAAGGAGAGGCAGAAAGTAACTGGGTTGCCGTTGTCGGTCTCGATAGTCGCTATCAAGATCTTGACTGGGTGCAAAACATCCGTCGCTGGCCGCCCCGCATGGTCGATGCTTTAGATCGTTTTCTCAATCTTGAATTTTGAATTGAGCTGAGTGTTAAATTATCTGACTTATTGCAGTATTAAACTCCTCTTCTGAAACTAACTCGGCTTCTCCCATAATTGAAATTGTGGGGAGCTGAGTTTCAAAATTAATAAATAAAAGCTCGATTTTGTTTTTATTGATCCGTGCTTCTTTACAGGTATAAAGAATGGGTTCTTGGGTGGGAGGAATCATAATATAAAACTCAAATTTTGAGATAAATTCAAGGGTATATACCGTTCCTAATTCTTCAGTTTCTGTATAATAAAAGTTTTTAATCGAGGTTGTAAACAGCGTTGTTGGTGTCGGTATTTTTCCGAAAGATGTAGACTTTAAGGTGCATTTAATTCTCATGGTTTGTACTCCTGAATATCGTTTGCGATCGCGAAGTGCGTCGGTCATAAAATCGAACTTTTGTGATGTCATACCTGTTTGTTAGAATAATTGTAACATCCAACTTTTTAAACGTATTATCGGACTGTCGCCATCTCGCGATCGCCTCTAGTGTACTGATTTGGAAATTGTCAAAAATTCAGAGGTTAAAACAATGAACCTAAAACCAACAGAATACAAACACATTGGACTCGATCGAAACAGTATTCCTTATATCATGGGATCGACGATGAAAGTCATCGAGCTTGTATCGGGCTATCTTGCCTTTGGATGGAGTCCGGAAGAAATTCATTTTCAACACCCCTATTTAACTTTAGGACAGATTCACTCGGGTCTTGCCTATTATTGGGATTACAAGGAAGAATTAGAAGCCGATATGCAACGACGATTTGAGTATGTTGAAAAGTTACGTCGCGAAGCAGGCGAATCCCCCTTACGCAAAAAATTCCGTGCTAACCAAGTAACAAAATGACTCTTGCACTCTACATGGATGAAAATGTACGGCGAGCAATTACAGATAGTTTGAGATTGTGTGGGTCAAAACCGTTGTTTGTGGGCCGCTACACCTAATAATAATATTTTGCTAACTCCTCAAAATCAATGGAAATCAATCGCAAAATATTGCCATGATAAAATTTACAATCAAACATAGAAGGGCTTCTATATTTTGGCAGCCAAAACTCACTTAAAATTCTAGTTTTCTCAGAAAAATCTCCTATTCGCTCCAACTCTTTTTTTATCAAATACTCGTAAACAAACTGTTTTCTAATACTCCTATCTTTAATATTTTCAAAATTCCGACAATCGTTGAAATAGTCGAGAGGCAAATATTTTGCGTCGATAACGCTAAAAAGGTTGTCAGTATAAACAAAACCTATTTGATAAAAAAAATTGCTAAATCTCTCAACAACCTCTTTTTGATCTCGTAACAGCGAAGTCTTAAGAACGTAGGGGAATCTTGACAAATAACGAGAAAAATCTTCAGAACTTTTTATTTTTTGTTCGAGAGCCAGATAATAGATATGATTCAGGCATCTCATCCGATCTATTAGTGTAGGGCTTATTGACTCTGTATTGACTTCCCAGAAAGCAAAAAAACTTCTAGGTAATCGCTGATTAATAGAAACTGTGGAGTCATTAGTAGGATAAAGTTCTTTTAATTCCTCGAATGTGTGCCTATCAACTTCAGTCTTATTTGAGGCTATTTTCACTGTTCCACTGTCACTATAAAAGGAAGTCCAATAACTATAATCATTCCAATTAGTCTTTTTTTCAAGAGAAGTATTGAATGTGTCGTTACTTGTGCATTTCTTTTTGTATTGATAGGAGGAGACAACCGCATCAGGAAAGAGACTCGTTCCATTTACCTGAAAGATATTTGAAAAATCAAAATTCTTGCAAGATTGCTTAAAGGCACTTTCAGTTAATTGAGAGACAAATCTAGAATCTAAAAAGAGTAATTTTTCAGAGGGAGTTTGTTTTACAATATAAGTTAAGCACATCGATTCCCAAATAC
>JBFRWJ010000229.1:0-4505 GCA_051439525.1 Spirulina sp.
GCGTTTCCGCTGCACTTCGTGGTGAAGGTTTCCAACTAATCCGATTTAAACCCATCGGGAGGGATTTTTCCGTGCTACTGCTACTGCTGCTATCGTTTCCAAGGGTTTCCAACTAATCCGATTTAAACCCATCGGGAGGGACAATTCTTGTTAACAGGTTCACTGTTAATTTCTCAAGCTCCAAGTTTCCAACTAATCCGATTTAAACCCATCGGGAGGGTCCACTTCCGTTGTAATTCTGACACTTACTTGTCAAAAAGTTTCCAACTAATCCGATTTAAACCCATCGGGAGGGAGTCCATCTCAGAGACCTTACCCAGAGCGGGTTTTAGCGGTCAAATCGACGCACCTAGGTTTCATCGTGCATCACCCCCACCAATTTGTCAAATTTTACCCCCCTCAAAACCTTGTCCTGTCAGGCATCGACGCACCTCAACGAAAGAATGAGAGTTTCAGCGATTTCCGGAGGTGCGTCGATTTACAATTCGTAACAATCTGCAAACCCTTGTTCCACCTAGATTATGTAGTAACTTGGTGGCGATTCTGGGGGGTCGCTGCCAATTGTCAACACCCTTTCCCTTGCCTCCCGAGAAATCCAATAAAAACGCACATTGTCTTCCCGAGAGTCAACCCGTTTTTGCACCTCTCGATACAATTGTTTGACCTCCTCCCAATTCAAAAAACATTCAAATACCGAATACTGAACCCGACGACCGTACCCCTCCAAGAAACTGGCCAACTTCGTCCGCGTCCCATCATCGGGAATATCGTAAACCACCACAACCAACATCAGATCGACCTCAAAAACGGCTCATAAGCAACGCGATTTCGCACGCTGCGCTTGTAGCGTCGGACTTGTAAATGAATTGCCCGACGGTAAGACACTTTTTCCTTAACATCTGGATGAGAAACCTCTTCACTCATGCGGTTCTCAAAATATTTCAGAAAAACGCGCCGTGCCTGTTTATTCAAATAAATCCCTCCCTCTTCATTCGGCCAAGTAAAATCCGTAGGTTTGAGAGCCGATTTATTAATTATTGTTAACACCAAACTATCAACAATGGGCGAACGAAACTCCTCCACCAAATCGAAAGCCAGATAAGGTTTGGGCTTCTCCCCATAATGAAAATTCCCCATATAAGGCGATAACCCCTCCGCCAAAATAAAACTAAAAATATTTTCAAACAAAAGCGTATAACCAAAACTCAACAGAGAATTCACCGGATCTTTTGGCGGTCGGCGATTGCGCTGAGAAAAACTAAAATCCTTATGGGTAATTAACCTTCCCATCGCCGGAAAATAGCGAGCCGCCGATTTTCCCTCATACCCCCGTACAACGTCGATATCGTTCGCCATCTCCATTTTGGTCACATCGTCAGTGATTCCCGTAATGGCAGCTTGAACCTCCGATAACCGCCGTTTGCGATTCAACCGTAACAACAATTGCTTAGAATTCATCAGCTTACCCCAAACGATCGCCCGAGACACCTCCAATTGAAAATCAGTATCTCCCCAACGTTCAAACTGTGCCAACTTAACCTCAAAATCCCGCGACTCCCCGCACCATAAATGTCCTTTGTACTCCCCCAATTGGGTCAAAAATACTACGGGAATATTTTCCGCCAAACAGACGGACATTACCGAAGAAGTCAACTGAATATTGCCAAAGACCAAAATCTGCTCCACCTCCCGAATGGGAACCTCGATCGCTTCCTCATCGGGAGGAATCACGATTAAGCGTCCTTTCTCCTTCCTCAATTTCGTCCTCTGTTCCACGAGATAGATCGTCGCCATTTCACGCCTCCAGATGCTCTCCTTTGATTCAATTTTGACGGGTTTTTCCTCCCGCACCGTATAGCCAAACACCACGAACAACGGCGGGGGAATGGGTTCTCGCCGTTCCTTCAACGCCTCCACCATCGCCAGTTGCAGGGGACTCGCCGACGGGAGAGAATCCGAGTGAACCAACCGCACCCCCGTCTCCTCCATCACCGGCGCTCTTTCCTCCCGAATCTTACTTGTAGGAACGATTAAATCCCCGGAAAAGGCATGACCCAAAAAGCGAAACCCCTTATCGAAATGGGTAATCTGAGTTTTCTCCTCATGCAACTCCAACCCCATCCCCTCCAAAATCTGCTCGATCTGGGAATACCCTGCCAGCAAACGCTTCCGAGTCCGCGCCATCACCACAAAATCGTCAGCATAGCGTACCAATTTTAACCCGGAAGCCGTCACCAGATCGTCAAAATCATCCAAATAAATATTGGCGAGAATCGGCGAAATCACTGCCCCTTGGGGGACTCCCTTCTGGGGCAAAATCAAGCCCTGTTTCGTCAACACCCCCGCCGTAATCCAATCCTCGATCAACTCCAAAAAGTGAGGAAGATCCAAGCGCTCTCGCACCTCCGCCAATAACCGTTTATGCCGCAAACTATCGAAATACTTGACGATATCGGCATCCAACACCCAATCGTAACCCGCATCTCGCCAGTATCCCACCCGTCGCACCGCCATCAAATGAGACCGTCCCGGGCGATAGGCATAACTAACGGGAGAAAACTCCTTCTCCATCACCGGGTGCAGCACGTTCAACATTGCCTGCTGCACGATCCTGTCCCGCACCGTAGGAATGCGAAGTTCTCGCCACCCCCCTTTTTTCTTAGGAATCCAAAGCTGTCGCCAGGGGAGGGGAAGATAATTTCCCTTGGCAATACTATCCCGAAGCCGCGCCAGATACAGGCGTTGGGAGGCCTGAAAATGGGCAATTGTTTCCCCATCCACGCCAGCACAGCCGTGATTTTCTGCCACTTTTTCCCAAGCGGTGCGAAAGTTTTCCGCTTCCAAAAAACGCAAAAATAGGACATTCATCGTTCATCGCCAATAACCAATCACTAATAACAGTTTAATGTGAGCATTCCGATCTGTCCGAGATTGAAGAGAAGTTCAGTTAAGGAAATAAATCGGTAATGAGATTGTCTTTCTTATTATCGATCCGCCAGGGATTGAAAATCCCTGTCTCATACGAAAAATCCATTAAAAGCGGTCGAGGGATGCTGAGGTTTCCTCAGCATATCCAATCGACCAAGAGAAGGATTGCGATCGTCAAATTCTCCCTCAAATTCATGAATGCAGTCCTCTTGAGTGGTCGCTGAGCAATGCCGAAGCGAGGACTTATAGTATGAGACGGGGAATTTGATTCCCCGGCGGATCGACAATAAGAAAATCAAGGCAATTACCGAAATAATTTTTGAACTTTCAATAACCGGCTAATCAATTCTCCTCAAGTTTGTTAGCGCGATCGCACGGGCTTCAATCTCTCCAACAAATCCCCAACAACCGAAACCCTTCTGTATAATGGGGTCAAACCTATCGATCCTTCTTCCTTTGTGGCAATGGTACAGCAACTTTCCCCCCTCTCCATTGACGACAATATTCTTTATCCCGAAAGCGACGGTAAACCCTTGGCAGATAATACGATTCAATTCCGTTTAATTGTCACCATTCAAGGGGGCTTAGACACTCTCTTTCAAAACCGAGATGATGTCTTTGTAGCAGGAGATTTATTCTGGTATCCCGTCCAACTCTCGCCCCAACAAATCCGGGAACGAAAAGAAGCCCAAAGACAAGCTCCCGATGTGATGGTGGTATTCGGAAGACCCAAAGGCGATCGAGGTTCTTACAAACAATGGGAAGAAGAAAATATTGCCCCTCAAGTCGCCTTTGAGATACTCTCTCCCGGTAACAAGAAAAAAGAGATGGAGAATAAGTTTAAATTCTACCAACGTCACGGAATCGAAGAATACTACCTATATGACCCCAAAAAGAATCGCCTGCAAGGATGGTTGAGAAAAGGGAAAAAATTAGAGGTCATTCCTCAGATGGAAGGTTGGAAAAGTCCGCGTTTGGGGATAAAATTTAGTATAGCTGCGGGAGAATTGGCGCTATTTTATCCCAATGGGGAACGGTTTTCCTCTTATGTCGAAATTGTCGCCCAACGCGATCGCGAACGGACAAGAGCCGATCGCGAACAAAAAAGAGCCGATCGCGCTGAAGAAACGTTAGAAGAAGAACGACGCCAAAACCAACAATTACGCGATCGCTTGCAACAATTAGGAATCGATCCCGATTCTCTCTCCTCATTGTAAATTGTGAAAAATCTTGAATCAAGGATATAATAGAGTCAATCAGTCTGGCTCTATTTTCTTTGAGACAATGGTACAGCAACTTTCTCCCCTCTCCATTGACGACAATATTCTTTATCCTGAAAGCGACGGTAAACCCTTGGCAGATAATACGATTCAATTCCGCTTAATTGTCACCATTCAAGGGGGCTTAGACACTCTCTTTCAAAACCGAGATGATGTCTTTGTAGCAGGAGATTTATTCTGGTATCCCGTTCAACTCTCGCCCCAACAAATCCGGGAACGAAAAGAAGCCCAAAGACAAGCTCCCGATGTGATGGTGGTATTCGGAAGACCCAAAGGCGATCGAGGTTCTTACAAACA
>JBFRWJ010000230.1:0-10475 GCA_051439525.1 Spirulina sp.
ACATTTCCCCGATTTTTGCGATCGCATCTCCTCCCCCCAAATCTTCCCATTTTCCGAAATGCGATCGCAAATTTTAAATATTTAAACGTTGAAACACCCGATCTAAGTTTTTCAAGTGGTGTTGGGGATCGAAACAAGCAGATATTTCTTCTGAGGACAAATACTGGGCGATGGTGGCATCTTCGACAACGAGTTGGTGGAAATTCCCATCGGGAACATTCCACGCCCGATGAGCGCAGGATTGAACCACTGCATAAGCATCCTCGCGACTCATGCCCTTTTCCACGAGCGCTAACAGCAGGCGCTGAGAGAAAATAACACCTCCATACACGTTCATATTGCGCTGCATATTTTCGGGGTAAACCAAGAGATTTTTCACTAAATTGGTAATATCCCTCAACATGAAATGTACCAGAATACAACTGTCGGGCAAGATTACCCGTTCTACGGAACTGTGGGAGATGTCGCGTTCGTGCCAGAGGGCGACATTTTCTAACGCCGCGATCGCATTTCCCCGTAAAATCCTCGCCATTCCTGTCAATCGCTCGGATTTAATCGGGTTGCGTTTATGGGGCATCGCAGAAGAGCCTTTTTGCCCCTTGGAAAAATACTCTTCCACTTCTAAAACATCCGTTCGTTGTAAATTGCGAATTTCTACCGCAAAACGTTCGATAGAAGCCGCAAGGAGAGCGAGTTGCTGCACAAATTCTGCATGGCGATCGCGAGAAATAACTTGTGTGGAAGCAGCATCGGGAGTGAGTTGCAATTTTTGACAGGCGATCGCTTCAATTCTCGGATCCACATTGGCATAAGTTCCCACCGCACCGGAAATTTTACCCACAGAAATATCTTGTCGCAAGCGCACGAGGCGATCGCGGTTTCGTAACATTTCCGACAACCACCCCGCTAACTTAAACCCAAAGGTCATCGGTTCCGCGTGAATGCCGTGAGAGCGTCCCACCATGACCGTATTGCGATGCTGTTGTGCTTGATAGCGCAAGGCTTGAATAAATTCTTCAACCTTTTCTAAAATGAGTCCCAAACTCGACACCATTTGCAGAGCCAACCCCGTATCCAACACGTCAGAACTGGTTAAACCCAAATGAATGTAGCGCCCCGCATCGCCAACGTACTCGTTGACATTGGTTAGAAACGCGATCACATCGTGACGAACCTCGGCTTCGATTTCTAACACGCGATCGCGATCGAAATTGGCTTTGGCTTTAATTTCTTCGACCGCTTCGGCGGGAATGTAACCCAATTCTGCTTGTGCCTCGCAAACGGCGATTTCCACTTGCAGCCACATTTTCATTTTGTAGGTATCCGTCCAAAATTTGCCCATTTCGGGCAGCGTATAGCGTTCTATCATTTCTAATTTCCGGGCAGCTCCTAAGATGACAACACAATCTTTCTAGTTTATCAGTTTTTGAATTGAATCGATCGTTATTGAGCCTCGAGTATGGCTTTTTCTCGTTCTAAATGTTGGCGCAACTCATCATCGATAAAGGGTAAATATAAACTGCAAGAAACTAACCCGTATAAGTAAGGACAATAACCCGGTTCGGGAATATTACCCAACAATTCTCGAAATAAAGCAAGAATCTCGATCGCCGCTTCCTCAACTTCTAATGCAAGCTGCATTAAGGCAATAATTGCCGCTTCGTTTGTCCAATCCATCGGACCTCGGGCGAGATCGAATAACACTTGTTTTCTGAGGGAGTTTTTCCAGCCCGTATCGAGATAAGCGATCGCTAAAGCGGCGGCAATTTGCACGCGATGCACCCAACTCCAAAGGGGAATTTCTGGGGGATTTGGGGGAGGATGTACCATCACCCCTAAGAAAGAATTGAGCTGTTCTTTGCCAAAAAAATTGGCAATTTTATGGGCATTTTGAGACCAACTCTGTAAACTGTAAGCTCGTGCGGCTAAAGTGGCGATCGCTTTAGCGATATCCTCTCGAGGTGGGTTAACATTGGGATAGGGATCGACTCCTTCATACTGCCATAAAAGATAGTTTACTGAAGCACGAGGAAGGCGAGGATCGGGATTTTGTAACTCTTCGATCTTAATCGGCAAGTTGTCCAAGGCGAATTTTTCTTTAACATAAAGTTGCAGAACCAAGCGAGAACTGGGAGATTCTAAAGAGGTTAGCTTTAAGGTTGCTGGACTGTCTTTTTCTGGATGTTTCTCGAAGGCGTGCAGAATATTTATCGTCGCATCTGTCGGATCGGGTAAATAGCCGAGATAGGGAGAAACTAAGACTTGGAGATGATTGAATAAATGGGTGGCGTTGACATTATCCGGATGTTCGCTGGCGTAAGTTTGCAGGCGATCTTTCCAAATGAGGTCTTGTTGTTGGAAGAACTGATAATAGAGAAAATAAGGTTTTGCCCAAGGATGATCGGGTTCGCGATCGAGGACTTTTTGATAATACGTAATACCCTCCTCAAATCGTCCCGAATCGCAATACAGATCTGCAATATCGAGAAGAGCAGTTAAGTCGTTGGAGTCGTATGCAAGGGCATTTTGATAGGTCTGAATCGCGCGATCGGTTTCCCCTCGGGCGCGATAAACTAAAGCTAAACTGACTGCTGTTTTCCAACAAGGAAGGGTTTCGTAATTATTTTGTGCGAGTTCTAAGGCTTCCTCTAAATAACCCAATTTTCGCAGCAAAGCAATGTGAGAAAAAGCGAGCATTTCATCGTCCGGCGCGATCTGACGTAACTGAGAAATCGCTTCGGTAATGCGATCGAGATGTTGGCGAGTCGTTTCGTTTTCGATGCGATCGCCGGGAAATTTCCCTAGCAAGGTTTGCAGGAAAAGCGTGCGCGTTTCAGGAGTGAGGGCAGTTGCGGCTTCGGGGAGGGAAAGCCAATCGGCAAACCACGGTAAATAAATCGGTTGGGCAAGGACTTGAGTGACTTGAGAAAGCCAGTAAACTGCCTCGTTATAATGACTGAGATAAGCCAAAATATAAGCTCGCACGGCGAGCAAGGCGAAGTAAACATCTTGTTTGAGGGGAACGAGTTTGAGGGGATCGTCTGCGGTTTCGATAATTTGATGCAGAAGATTGAGCCAGTCGGCATTTTCGGGATCGACGCTTAAGGCAGAACTGAGATGAAAAGTTGCTCGCGAGAGTTGCCCTTTTGCTAGGGCATTCCGAGCGCTTTTAACATTATCTTCCGGGGTTAATTCGATTTGAGAGGGGGGTAGACGCATTTCAACGAACAATGAACAATGAACAATGAACGGTAAATTGAAAACCTACATTGTTTCTAGCGTGACATTTCTTGAAGGGTTTCGGGCAATTTCGTAATTTGTTCCCATAGCTCTTGAGGACCGATCCCAAAAGCAAGTTGTAAAATTAAGACGATCGCGGCAATGGTGAGAGCGGTTTTGATGCTAACTTTGACAATTTTAATCAGCCAAGTAAATATCAACCATGCTACGATAATAGCAGCAACAAGAATAATCAATTCGACAGGCATTTATTTTAGGTAATGGGTAATGGGTGATGGGTAATTGGTAATTGGTAATTGGTAATCGGTAATCGTTTTCTACTTTAAGTCTAATTCTGCGTACATCCTACAACGTCTGGGGCGATCGCGACGATACGGCTCTGTCATGCTGACGCGATCGCACTCCACACTCATCCTTTAAATCAACCGATGTTTTAAGAAATCAAGAAAAATACGCTGACCTATAGGGGTTGGAGAATCGCTGAAATGCGTATTCTTTCGTTGACCCCTATAGGTGGCTTGTCCTGCAAGAGTTTCACGAGTTTAATCCAAGATTTTATTGCGAATATGTCTCAATATTTGACGGTTGACTTGACCCCTATAGGATCGGGGTGTTATAATTCAGTCGAAGAGCGGGTTCTAGATCGACCCACTTTTACAACTAATCCCCTTTAAGGGGACTGAAACTTTGTTTGGAGGTAGGAAAACTCCAGACTTCCGCCAACAACTTTTACAACTAATCCCCTTTAAGGGGACTGAAACTCCGGGTTGAGATCAAGATCCCCGATTGGATCCAAAACTTTTACAACTAATCCCCTTTAAGGGGACTGAAACTGTTCATCCCCCTGCTTCGTAATGACGGCGCAAAATTCTTTTACAACTAATCCCCTTTAAGGGGACTGAAACATGGGGAAGTTTGGACACCGTGGGTCGATAGCGTACACGACTTTTCTAACCAATCCCCTTTAAGGGGACTGAAACTAAAAAACAACCCCCCGGCTTGCGATAGTGCGGGGGGTTGTGCTTGGGTTATATTCAGAAGCGATCTCGCAACATTCCTCGAATTACTTCAAATCCAATTCCGCAAAAATCCCGAAATGATCGGAAGGATAGAGCGTTCGATCGCGGCGATCGGGTTGATTCAAAATAAGTTGACAGGCTTTAACAGTCCAGTGGTGACTCACAAAAATATAGTCCAAAGTTCCGCGCCAAGGCGTAATTCTGCGATTGTGAATCAAATTCAACCAAGCGAGGCGGAGTTTTCTGCGCCAAGGAGGATTAAAGAGAGGAGTGGGGCAAGTATAATCGGGTTCTCGACCATTATGGGCGGGATATGCAGAAGCGAAACGGGTTTGCATCAGCGCGATCGCAGGATCCTCCGGAATCCCGTTAAAATCCCCCAGCGCAACCGTAGGAGTCGTTTCGGGAAGCTCTCCCAACCAGTCGAGAAGGCGCTGAACTTGGGCGACGCGATCGCGATGAGGCCCGGGCTGCCAGTAATAATGACCGCTACACAAAGCGATCGCGCAACCGTCTTTTTCTATCTCCACCCGTTGAGCATATCGTCCCTGACCTTGCAAATTGAGACGCTCTTCTCGGAGGAAAGGATAGCGACTGAGAATTGCACCGCCAAAAGGAGGAAGATGGGGATAAAAGCGATCGTAGGGGACAAGTTGAACGTGAGGATAATTGAGTTCCTTTGCCAGCCACGTCCCCGTATTTTTATTAAAATTCACCTCTTGTACGCCAATGACATCCGCATCGGTCGCGGCTAATCCGTCAGCGAGGAGGTGTTTTCGTTGCGACCAGCGATCGAGATCGAAGAGAATATTGATAGTAACAACTTTAAGCATTCTGTTCGGATTGGGCGAAGGGAAACTGAAAACTTAATATATACTTACGTAGTCCCAAAAAATTTTGCTCCCCCGCTCTCCCCCATCCGGGAGACAGTCCCCTCTCGCTTCGGGCTCGGTTGTTGCCAGCCTCGCCCCCGAGTCCAATTCGATTTTTGCAAGTTGCAGAATCATTAAACTCTCGAGCCCAGAGGAAAATTCCTCGCTACACTCTTGGGATGAACCCCAATTCAATGCCAAGATTAAACAAGAGAAGGGAAACCCGACCTTGAAGGCTGTAGTCGAATCTTGAGGGTGCAACATAACATTGAAGACTGCACGACCTTTTGTTCCTTATCACCCATGCTGGTAAACGACTATGAAAGTTATGAACATCAATGTCAAGACCGTCGGCGATGTCACCGTTGTCGAACTGATCGGGGAAGTTGATGCCAATACCGCGCCAGAGGTGCAACAGCAAGTATTACCTCTGGCTCTTCCTCAAAGTAAAATTCTCCTCAACATGAGCGAAGTTCCTTATATGTCCAGTGCGGGACTGCGAATGTTGCTTTCCCTCTATCGACAAGCCAGCGCCAAAGATGGACAATTGGTTCTCGTCGGTTTAGCTCAGGAAATCTACCGAACCATGTCCATTACCGGATTTCTGAACTTCTTTACCACTTGCGAAACCCAAGAAATCGGTTTGGAACTTTTGCGTTAGAAGGAGAAAATAGGATCGCCCCCGATCGCGATGCCAGCATGACAGAGGACGAGAGACCAGCAGAACTTCACCGAGAACTTCAACGGTTGCGGCGACAAGTTGCCGAAATGGCCATGGAAAAAGCCGCCTTTGAGGCTCAACGCAAATTGCTCGAAGGGTTTATCGCGATCGCTCGCTCCCCCTCTCAAAACGAATTGCTCGCTCAATTCCTCCGACAAACCCTAGACATTTCCGCTCAAATGACTGGAGCAGAAAAAGGCAGTCTCTTTTTACTCGACTCCTCTGGCAAAATCCAAGATGCCATTCTCACTCGCGAGGATGCCGATCCCGACGGACGATTCAGCATTTATCGCAATATTCTCGATAGGGGCCTGGCGGGGTGGGTGTGCAAACACCGTAAAATTGGCTTGATTGTAGATACGCGAGAGGACGATCGCTGGTTGCAATTTTCCGAGCAACCTTATGTCGCGCGATCGGCGCTAGGTATCCCCATTATCAGGCGGGAGGGACTTTTTGGTTTGCTCACCCTCCTGCACTCCCAACCCAATCATTTTGGCTTTGATGAAGTCAGTCTCATGCAAGCGATGGCAGATCAGCTCGGCATTGTCCTGGAAAATGCCCAACTTTACGGCCAGTTGCAGCATTACACTGATACCTTAAACGCAGAACTGGAAAAAGGACGCAATATTCAAATTAACTTCCTTCCCGAGCGCATTCCCCAATGGCTGGGATGGGAAATAGCTGCTTTTTTCCAACCCGCTCGTCAAGTGGCTGGGGATTTTTACGATATTTTTGCTTTACCGGGGGGTCATGCAGGGCTGATTATAGCCGATGTTTGCGATAAAGGGGTGGGTGCGGCGCTCTTTATGGGCTTATTCCGCAGCTTAATGCGCATTTTTTCCGGGCAAACCAACTTAGAGGGATTGAGCTTTCGCGGCGACTTAACGGCCAGTTTATTCCTCGAACCCGCAGAGCTCGACGAGGAGGGACTGCCCCTTTCGGGCAATTTTGGCGAACCCGTCAACCCCGCTCATCTCAATGCCCTCAGAGCCATTCGCCTGACCAATGATTACATCGCCATCAATCATGGAGATTTGGGCATGTTTGCTACCCTCTTTTTTGGTGTTTTAGACCCGAATTTGGGAACGCTAACCTATATCAATTGCGGTCACGAAGCACTCTTGCTGCTCGATCGCAACGGTAATGTTCGCGAAGAACTCAAAGCGACAGGCCCGGCATTGGGGTTATTAGCGGGGATGACTTATCGAGTGCGTCAAACCTATTTAGATTTCGGCGAGGTCTTGCTGGGGTATACCGACGGCATTACCGAAGCCCGAGCGACTGACGAGAGTTTTTTTACTCGTGCCAGATTGCTCGAGGTTTTTCAATCCGGCGTATCATCAGCACAAAAGCTACTCCAAGATATTGCCGATCGCGTAATGGAACACGCGGCCGATGCCGAACAGTTTGATGACATGACTGCGATCGCGGTGCGTCGTAAGGAGAGAGAATGAAACCATTAACGGTGACGGGAACGTTGGATGCTCTAGACGCGATCGCGCACTATGTCAAAATAGCGGCAGAGCGTGCGGGGCTCGATCGCCAAGCGGCTTATAATTTACGGCTGGCGGTGGATGAGGTAACGACTAATATTATCCTTCACGGCTATCAGGAGGCGGGAATTCAAGGGCAATTACACCTTGGGGCTTGCATTGAGGACAGTTCCCTAACCATTTACGTGGAAGATACGGGAATAACCTACAATCCCCAACAAATCCGAGCCCTGGCTCAAAAAGCGGTGGAACAACCGCCAGAACTTCGTCCCCTGGGAGGGTTGGGCATTTTTTTGGCCATGGAAAGCGTGGATCGTTTCGCTTACGAGCGAGTGAATGGATTAAACCGCACGATTTTGAGTATGAATATTGCGGTGCCGCCCTAATTTTTTGGGTAATTTGGAATTAAGACGCTTTCTGTTGTAGCGATCTCTGGTGTATTTATTGCGAAGGTACGGTTATGGCTAAAAAGTTGGTTTTTGTCGCCTTGGGTTTGGCGATCGCATTCTTTGTCATGCTCTTTTCTTCCCCCACTCCCGCACAATCCCCGGATCCGGCGGTTTATGCTTGGGAATATTCGAGACCGGGAAGCGATCGCCTCGTCTGCCAAAAACTCTCGCTTCATCTCAAATCTCTTCCCCCGACGACAACCACCCGCGCTCAACCCATTCATACTCATTCTCAAATTGTTAGCGATCGCTTCTGTGCAGATTTAACCCAACCCATCGATCGGTCACCAGTCACCAGTCACCAGTCACCAGTTATGGATTGAATGGTTAAAACTTGGGGTGGCGTAGAGTCGGGTGGATAGAGTAGCTCCACCTGAATAGAACGCCGTTCTTGAGGTTGCAAATTGACAGTGACTAAAGATTCCCCTTGCTGTCCCCTTCGCTGCACTAAATGATAGTAACGCGTTTTTAAGATTCCCGCATCATCGAGATATTCAACCTTGACCGAGCCTCGGAAAAAGATATTTCGAGGTAAGGGCTCGAAAAACCGCAATCCTTCGGAAAGTTCATCTTGTTTGATGGGAGTTTCTAAAGCAATGCTTACGGTTTGAGTCCGATTGGTTGGATTGTATAAGGGTAACGTTAAACTGTATTGAATTCCATAATTGCCGTGTGCCTTATAGGCCGTATCGGGATAGCGTGCTAACATGGGAGCGCTTTGGATTTGTTCGGTTCCCAAAGTGCCGCGATCGAGGGTACTAATCCCATAAGAAAAGATTTGTCCGCGATCGGGAATCGTGAGAAAATCAACTTGGGAATTATCGGTTAAACGAGCTTCCCATTGCGATCCTAAAGCCACTCCCGCAACTCGACCGTAAAGAAAGGAAGACGCATCAGAATCGGGAGGAGTGGGAGCGCGATCGCGAGGTTTTGCAAAATTTCCCGCTTGTAATAAGGTTTCCCATTCTGACAAGGTGGGAGCGCGTTCTTTTCCGTTTTCATCTTGAGGGGCAAACATGGCCAAACTTGCCAAATAAACGCGATCGTTACTCCGCAAACGCATATAGGTGGAGCGTCCGTTAATGGGGGGATCGAAGTCTTTAACGGGAATGGGTAAATTGACTAACATTCGACTTTCTCCCGGTGGAATAAGGGTCACAAAGGGAAACTGTAATTGATGCCATCCCCGCAATATTTCCCCCATGACGCGACTCCCCGGACCCGCATAAATTTCCCCATCGGGGTTCTCTAAAAAGGAATCTAGAGTAATAAATGGGGCATCGGGTTGAGAGAGATAACTTGCCGCTTGGGAGATCGATATTCTCACGACTTCAGGGTTGGGATTGTAAACGAGAATGCCTAAATAAAGCGTTCTTAAATCTTCAGGAGTAGGGGCTTTGGCGACGTGATGGGCAAAAATATCAAAGCGTCCTTGTAAGGGAAAATCTAGATGTGCTTCGGGATGAGTTTTTCCAGTCGGAGGAAACGTCGAGAGCAAAATCCCCGGTTCGAGAATTAGCTCGGGACTATTACTATTAAAAACCGGAACTGTATCTAAACTTCCGGGTAAAGGTCGGACGATTTGCGGTCGCAAAAATTCTTGAGGAGTGGGGGGAGATAAAGGGGGAGGAGTGGAGGCCAAGAACAAGAAAGAAGAGAAGATATCGAACATGATAGGGATTTGGATCGAACGAGATTATGAGTTGTCAAAAGACTTGCGCGATCGCATTGTGTAAATACATCATTAATCTCACGAGGGAGCGCACAAGCTGAAAGCTCCTTGAAGTCAGCTTTTGAGCGAATCAACCTCGAAAAAGATTGAGTTGAAGAGTGCGATCGCGAATCGAATGTTAATTGTACACCTAATTCTGTTAAGCTAGCCTTAATTGACATTGCTCGTTGAGCAAGTCGAGATCTGCTTCTAAAAGGTTCTACAAAAAGAGGATGTCAATTCTGGTCTCTTAGGGAACTCAAACATGCACTTATTTAGATCGACGCTCTACTCTCTAATTTTTGCACTTTCTGCCATAACTGCCTCTCGAGCAAATGCGGTGATATTACCGCACGCTCCCATACCAGAAGAAAAAGATCGTCAAAGCAATGACCAGCCTATTGTCTTTGCTGAATCGGTAGTATTTACTAGCGATCGGAGGCAAACCCAGACCAAAGACAATGATTTAGCTGAAATCGAAACTTCCGTAGAGTCAATCTCTCAACCAGAATTTTCGGGGAATTTTGATTTAGGGTGGATACAGAATGAGAGTCAGAAAATACAAAATTCAGAGAATATTAGCAGCACTGAAGAATTGTTCGATGAAGCGATCGCTGCTCAGAGTCCAGCAGACCCGAGTGAATCTACTCCAAAGACTGAAAACCGAGTTCTAGTTGTAGAGGTTATTGTTGTTGGGACTGAAAACCATCCCGAGCTAGAAAAACTCATTTACGACACCATCAGTACCCAACCCAGACAGACAATTACCCAAGAGCAACTGCAAGAAGATGTCAATGCCATCTTTGCCACGGGATTTTTTGCCAATGCGATGGCCAATGTAACCCAAGTGCAAGAAGATGTGCAGTTGGGGTTACGCATTACCTTTCAGGTTGAAGTGAACCCGGTTTTAAGTGGCGTTGTCTTGAGAAATCTTCCTCAAGGGGTTGGCGACCCGGTGATGCCTCAAGAA
>JBFRWJ010000231.1:0-2665 GCA_051439525.1 Spirulina sp.
CTCTCTCATCGGTTTCTCGTCAACGTAAAACTCTCTCCTTCCAAGGATTATACCCTGATTTCTTCCTTTTTATTGTTCAAGTCCCGTTACTTTAATCCCCATGAAACCAAGCCGTCAGCGCCACGGCGATCGCATCGGCAGCATCATCGGGTTGAGGCAAATAGTCCAAAGATAACTCCCGCGCCACCGCTTCCTTCATCTCCTGCTTGTCCGCATTGCCATAGCCCGTCAAAGACTGCTTCACCTGAGCCGGGGTAAACTCCACATAGGGTAACTCCGCCTGCGCCAACACCAACATCACCACCCCCCGCGCCTGCGCCACGGCGATCGTATTCCCCATGCGATAAAAGAATAACTTTTCGATCGCCACCAAATCTGGACGAACCTCCCGGATCACCTCCTGCAAATCCTCGTAGATCGTACAGAGGCGCTTCCCAAACGGCGTTTTCGCTTGGGTCTCGATAATCCCAAACTCCAACAACTCCACCCTAGTCCCATTCATCCCCTCCGGAATTGCGATCGCGCCAAACCCCAAACTCGCCAAACCGGGATCGAGTCCTAAAATTCTCATAACTCCCTGCATTCCCCCGATCGCGGTACAAATGAACCTTACAAGATTTGTGCCACTTTAACAACTGTGCTGCCTTATCTGCCCATCCAGAGCGATCGCGCGTCGAACGTTGATAAAATAACCGCGAAATACCAAACCAATAACAAACAACCAATAACCAATAACTCAATAATGGAAAAATCGAGTTGGGCGACAGTCAGTCGCAAAACCCCCAAACGCTTGCATCACTGGTTTAAATGGTTGACCCCCGGTCTCTTCATCAAACGTTGGCTATTCATCAGCGTGACGGGAATTCTCTGTACGGTGTTGGGAATTTCGATTTGGGTGGGACTCACCCCCATTTACCGGTTAATGGCGCTCATGTCTGGCATTTTAGAAGCGATCGCCCGCTTCCTGCCCAGTTATATCTCAGGACCCCTCGCAGTTGCCCTCGGACTCTTCCTCGTCTTGTGGGGACAAAGCCGCAGTTTTGGCACCATTACCGAAGTCCTCAAACCGGAAAGCGAGGAAGAACTGATCGATGTCCTCACAGCCTCCCGTCGCTTGAACCGGGGACCGAAAATCGTCGCCATTGGCGGCGGTACCGGACTGTCAACCCTGTTGAGGGGATTGAAAGAATACAGTGCCAATATTACCGCCATCGTCACCGTCGCGGACGATGGGGGTTCCTCCGGACGGTTGCGCCGGGAAATTGGCGTCTTGCCCCCCGGAGACATTCGCAACT
This sequence comes from Spirulina sp., assembly GCA_051439525.1. GTDB lineage: Bacteria > Cyanobacteriota > Cyanobacteriia > Cyanobacteriales > Spirulinaceae > CCY15215. Next base: position 1,296 of record JBFRWJ010000231.1, read on the forward strand.
GCCTCGCCGCCCTCGCCGCCGAGGAAAAATTGCTGACCGAATTGTTTCAATATCGCTTTCATGCTGGCGATGGCTTATCCGGTCATAGTTTTGGCAACTTGTTCCTCACCGCCATGAGCGAAATTACCGGAGATTTAGAACGAGCGATCGCCGCCAGTTCCAAAGTGTTAGCGGTCAAAGGTCGCGTTTTTCCCGCCACTCTTGCGGACGTGCGCCTGTGGGCAGAATTTGCCGACGGACGGCGGGTGGAAGGAGAGTCTAATATTCCCGAAGCGGGGGGGAAAATTGTGCGCTTGGGCTGCATTCCCGAAAATCCCCCCGCCCTTCCCGCCGTCATTAAAGCCATTGAGGAAGCCGATTTTATCATCATGGGACCGGGCAGCCTCTATACCAGCATTCTTCCCAATTTACTCATTCCCGAAATCTGTCGCGCCCTTGCCAATACTAAAGTCCCGCGCATTTATGTTTGCAATATCATGACCCAACCCGGAGAAACCGACGGGTATACCGTTGCCGATCACATTCGGGCAATTGATAAGATTTGCGATCGCCGCTTGTTTGATGCCGTCGTCGTCCACGGTCGTTCTCCCTCAGCCCGCGCCCTCATTCGCTATGCTGGAGAGAACGCCCATCCCGTCTACCTCGATCGCGAAGCCGTGACGCAATTGGGACGGCGCATCGTTCTCGCGAATGTGATGGATGAAGATCCCGAAACCGCCTACGTGCGTCACGATCCCCAACGATTGGCGAAAGTGTTATTACGTTGGTATGGCAGGACTCATGGGTTTAAGTTTCCCGAATTGCAATCTTAAAGGTTAATCAACAGTTGAATGAATAAATTAAAGATGTGTCAATCTCGTTTGCCCATTTCTTCACTTTCTCTGTTTTGCAGTGTCGCCATCGCACTGTATGGCAATGGGGGATTTTTCTTGGAAAAGAGTTGGGGTCAACCTTTACCCTCCGAAGCGGAAACGGGAGAAATAACCGACGACCCCCTATTTCCCGAAGAGGCGATCCCCGAGCCGCCGACTCCATCTGATGCTCTCAATTCTCTCCCCCCTCGGGGATACATTCCCTCTCCATTTGACGATCTGCCCGCCAACTCATTTAATATTTATCTGTTGGGCATTAATGATGCGATCTCGGTTCGCGTTCCCCGCTTTCCCGAATTTCAAACCGCCACTCGCATCGATCCCCAAGGCAATGTGAATATTCCCCTCTTGGGGGCAATTGAGGTGACGGGATTAACTTTAGAAGAAGCGCAAAACAAAATCAGTCGGGAATTGGGAGAGCGTCTCTTAAAAGAACCTCCAGAAGTTTTTGTCAATTTAGAGGCCCCCCGAGAGACAGTGGCTGTCTCTTATACACAT
>JBFRWJ010000232.1:0-10247 GCA_051439525.1 Spirulina sp.
ATTTATGAAGGAAAAGGAAAAACAACAATTGTAAATCCTGCAATTATTGTCGAAGTCTTATCAAATTCAACCCGAAATTACGACCAAGGAGATAAGTTTGACTATTATCGTTCAATCCCAGAGTTTGAAGAATATATTTTGATTGACCAATATCGATTTCACGTTAAGCAATTTGTCAAAAATACAGAAGGGAAATGGGTTTTAACGGAATATACAAGAGAGGATTCTGTTTTAGTTTTGGAGTCAGTAGAATTTCAAATTGAGTTGAGAGAATTTTATGCAAGAGTGGATTTTGAGTTACAAGAAGAATAAGGGGATCTGCGATCGCATTGACATGAGAAGTTTAATTTTATGCTTCAGAAGCGCGATCGCCAAAAATCATCATGTTTAATTCCTCCCGTTTTTTGAATTCTCTCCTCTGCTTCGGTTAAGATTTGGTTTAACTTTGTATTGTAGGACAGTGCTAAACTTTCTAGATCGGATTCTTCTAGGGGAACTAAAGCTGCGATCGCACGACCATTTTCAGTAATGATAATTTTTTCTTGTTGACTGTCTGCAAGCATAATTTTGAGGTTTGCTTGTAGTTCTGCGATCGAGATAACTTTCATGATTTTTTTAACTGCTGCTTGTAATTATTTTAATCGAATTTTGCATTTCTTCTATGTTTTTTATTTGTTTTTCGATCCAAACTTTTTCTTGCTTTCGTTGTTGTGGAGTCTCTTGTTGATAGCGTTCGTAAGTTTCTATGAAATTTTCATAAAGTAAAATCGTTTTTTGAGTTAGTTGAATAATCGACTCAATTCTTTGATTGCTTGTAGATTCAATGATTATGATGATTTTCTCAATTAGTCGATCTTGAGGTTGAATAAATGTCTCCCAAACTCTATTAAATATTTTTTGTTGAATTGAGAGTTGTTGAGAGATAAAATCTGCACCAAATCCAAACTTTTCAACCAAACCACCCACACTACCTAAAACAGAATCTGTAACATCGGAAACAAGCTCAAACAAATTAAATTCATCCTCTTTGATTTCAAATTCTGCTGCAATATATTTAGAAAAATCTTGACCAGAATTTATTTCTTTAAGCTCGACAATTAGAGATTTTGCAAAGATTAAATCGGATTCCTTATAAATAAAATCAATATTGTTGGAGATTATTTTTAGGCTATCTTCACTTTCCTTTAATCTTTTTTGTAGAAATTCTTCAATACAGAATATTACTCCATGTTTAATTACTTCTGTTGCACACTTAGCATAATCTTGAGTCAATTTTGCTTTATCTTCTTTATCCTCGTATTTATTAGGTAGGATTTTAATATACTCTTCTTGCAACAACTTTTTCAACGTTTCTAGTCTCTTTTGCCACTTTTTCTCGACTTCTTCTTTTTTTATTTGTTGAATCTCTTTTTTCTTGTTCATTAATTGGACATGACAAGCACTACATTCTCCAAGTTTTAACCAAATTTTTTGTTTGTCAATTCCTAAGATTTTAGGTTTTCTTTGCCATTTTTCTCGAGCAATTTTCAGTTCGTCAAGACAGGGTTGTAATAACTGTTTAAGTTGAATTGCTGATTCTCGTAGTTCTAGAGAGCAATTCTTATGTTCTATAATATTGGAAGCGTTTTGTAAATTTTTCATAATATGTCCAAGTTTGTAAGAGTGCGATCGGTTAAGGTAGTATATCATACTAATCTAGATACCGATTTTTATTTTTCACACAAATAAATTCATGATACCTCCCAATTTACTTTTTACTTTTCGCCCAGAATATATAGCAGGTATAATGAACGGAAGTTTAAAAGTCGTTTCTTCCAATGGTATACCTTTAGGAATGTTAAGAGATGCTGCAACAGGTCGTTTTGTTGCTCATGCTGTTGGAACGAGCTTAAATCCCATAGTTACACCTTTAGCTCCTATTTTTGAAGGAATACAGATGATGCAAATTCATCGTGGATTTCAAGCAGTTTTAGGAGATCTCAATATTATTCAAACCAGCATTGGAGTGCTACAAACAACCACTGCATTTATTGGTGTGGGTACAGTTGCAGGTGTTTCACTTTCAGCCATTAATCTCTGGCAAATTTTAAAATTGAGAGAAGATGTTAAAAATCTACGCTTGGAAGTTAAGGAAGGCTTTTTAGATTTAAAACAGGCTTTAAAAGACCAAGAGTCAGCAATTTTACAGCGCATTGATGATGTTGCGAATAATATTAAATTTGAGCAACATCGGTTAGTTCTCATGCAAGCCTATGGTAAATTCACTCAAGCTGTACAACGTTTACAATCTGCTTTGAAGATTACCGATCCAACTCGCAGAAATTCAGAAATTGATGCGGTTCGAGGAATGCTTTATCAAGCCCTAGCGGATTATACGAATCCTCAGCTCATTGCCGATCTAAGTGCAGCAGGACGATTGCGACGTGCCGAGTGTAGTTGGCTAATTTCCCAAGTTATTATTCTCACCTATCAATTGCAAAATGAGATGAATGCTGTTAGCGATCGCATTAAAAATCTACAAAACCAAATTAGCCAAGACTTAAGAATAATTATTGATTGTTGTAACTCTTTAGAAGAACTTGATTTTCTATTTCCTGAAATTACCAGACTACAAAATCATGATGTACCGATTTTAAGAACTTGGCAAGCTCATGTTGATTGGATTCAAGAACTTTCTCCCTCTGAAATTAAAGAACTAGAAAATTTAGAAGCCAATCGCCTTGAAAACGTGCAAATAGATGTTTTAATAAAACCCGAGGAAATTTCAAACTATGAAAATTTTAAAGAGAAATCGCACTATCTTGCATTACGAGATCAGCTTCGTTTCATGATAAATCCCGAATCTCGTAGAAAATCTGAAGTTTATATCAGTCAAATGGCAACTAATACCGGACGAAAAGCATTAGCACCTTCTAATTGGTCAGAAGTTCCCGATTTTACTGTGGCTAATCTTTACTGGTATTTCAAGGAACAAGAAACAGCGATCGCATAAAAAAAACAAGGAACTGAAATCGCCTCAGTTCCTTGTCTATTCTAATCAACTAACCCATCACACAGAAGAAAGTGCTTTTTCTTCGCTTGCCACTGCACTCGCTTCCGGCGTATCGGCTTCCGAAGGCGGCACCACCTGCCAGAACTTGCCCAAATACTCAGACCAGTTCGCCAGAATTGTCTTCGCTTTGTTACTTCCCGTCCGTTCTGCATGGGCGGCAATCAACCCTTTTAACTGAGCCTCACCTGCGGGAGTAATCACGCGCTGAATGGAAACGATTTCCGGGTTGACCCGGGCGGCAAACTTGCCATCTTCATCGAGGAAATAGCCCAAACCTCCCGTCATCCCGGCACCCACATTGCGCCCCACAGAACCGATCGCAACGATAACGCCCCCGGTCATGTATTCGCAACAGTGGTCTCCGGCACCTTCGATCACCGCGACACCCTTGGAATTGCGCACGGCAAAACGTTCTCCCGTCCGTCCGTTGGCGTATAATGTCCCGCCCGTGGCACCGTAGAGGCAGGTATTGCCCACGATCGCATTTTCGGAAGGATCGTAAGTTGCTTCTGGGGGAGGGGTAAGAATAATCTCGCCCCCGTGCATCCCCTTACCCACGTAATCATTCGCAACCCCCGACAGGCGCAGAATCATTCCCGGTAAATTAAACGCCCCGAAACTCTGACCCGCAGCCCCTTTGAAATTCAAATTCAATTGACCCTCAAAGCCAGAATTGCCATAGCGTTTGGCGATTTGTCCCGCGATCCGCGCCCCGGTTGCGCGATCGGTGTTGAGGATCTTAATCTCCTTGGTGACAGCCCCTTGATTGGCGATCGCATGGGCAATCTCTGCATCTTTTAACAGGCGATCGTCCAACACGGGCCCGTTACTGTGGACGGGTTCGCGGTTTAAGAAAGAGCGATCGCGAGTGACGGGAGGAAGGGTCAAACAAGTTAAATTCAACCCCTTGGTTTTGGTAATTTGCACCTCTCGCACCTTCAGGAGATCGGAACGTCCGATGACCTCCAACAAACTGCGATAGCCTAATTTTGCCAATAATTGTCGCACTTCTTCCGCGACGAACAAGAAGAAATTCACCACGTGATCCGGAGTCCCGGGGAAGCGCTTGCGCAGGCGTTCTTGTTGCGTCGCCACCCCGACGGGACACTGATTCGTATGGCATACCCGTGCCATAATACAGCCTTCTGCCACCATGGCCACGGAACCGAAACCGTACTCTTCTGCCCCCATTAACGCCGCCATCAGGACATCGTAGCCCGTTTTCAGACCGCCATCGGCCCGCAATAACACGCGATCGCGCAGGCCATTTTCCATCAGCATCCGGTGAACTTCCGTCACCCCCAATTCCCAAGGGGCACCGGCGTGTTTGATGGACGATAACGGCGAGGCACCGGTACCGCCATCGTGTCCGGAAATTTGAATCACGTCTGCATTCGCCTTCGCAACTCCCGCAGCAACAGTACCGATGCCGATTTCTGCCACCAATTTGACCGAAACCTTGGCATTGGGGTTGATTTGGTGCAGGTCGAAAATCAACTGGGCGAGATCTTCAATGGAGTAGATATCGTGGTGAGGAGGAGGAGAAATCAAAGTGACCCCCGCTTTCGATCGCCGCAACGTGGCGATGTAAGAACTCACCTTTTTACCCGGCAACTGTCCGCCTTCACCGGGTTTTGCCCCCTGTGCCACCTTAATTTCCAACTGCTTGCCATTCATCAAGTATTCCGGGGTCACCCCAAAGCGTCCCGAAGCGACTTGCTTGGTGGAAGAGGAAGCACTGTCCCCGTTTCGCAGTCCTTTCAGGTGGGGGAAAGAGGGAGAATGTCCGGTTTCATCCACATCATTGATGGGGTGGAAGCGTTGGGGATCCTCTCCTCCTTCACCGGAGTTGGATTTTCCCCCCAGGCGGTTCATCGCGATCGCTAATCCTTCATGTGCTTCTCGCGACAGGGATCCCAAGGACATCGCCCCGGTACAGAAGCGCTTGACGATTTCCTCCACGGGTTCTACTTCCTCGAGGGGAATGGAAGCGCGATCGCTCTTAAAATCCAACAAATCCCGCAACGCTGTCGCCGGACGACCTTCCAAATACTTCAAATAGGTTTCGTAATGGTCGTAATTTTCCGCAATTAAAGCACTTCCCTCTTTCCCCCCCTTACTAAGGGGGGCTAGGGGGGATTCATTGCGGGCTTTCTTCATCTCCTCAAAACCCCGCACGGCTTTATGTAAGGATTTCGCCATTTCCGGAGACCCCATGTGATACTCGCCCCCAGGCTTGTAGTTAATAAAACCGAAATTCTTTAACTTCTTATCGGTTAATTCCGGGAAAGCGCGATCGTGGAAGACACTCACCTCTTTGGCCAGATCCGATAGATTCATGCCCCCCAAACGGGATGTCGTACCATTGAAGCTGGTATTTACCACCTCTTCCCCCAAACCGATCGCCTCGAAAATTTGCGCCCCGTGATAGGAAGACAGCAGAGAAATGCCCATCTTGGAGAGAATCTTCAGCAAACCCGCTTCAACTGCCTTACGGTATTGAATTTGAGCGGTTTCCACGGTCATTTGGGGAATTTTCCCTCCTGCCATTAACTTTTGGGTTTTGGGATTGTGCCACCAACTGCGAAGCGTTTCTAAGGTCAAATAGGGACAAACTGCCGAAGCGCCATACCCCACCAAACAAGCAAAATGATGGGTACTCCAACATTGTGCCGTATCCACAATTAAAGAAGCCTTTAAGCGCAATCCCTCGCGAATCAAATGATGGTGAACCGCCCCAACTGCCAACAGGGGAGGAATATATAATTGGTTATTGGTTATGGGTTGTTGGTTATGGGTTGTTTGACGATCGCTGAGGATCAATACTTTACTGCCCGCTTTCACCGATTCTGCCGCATCCGCGCACAATTTTTTCAGGGCAACTTCTAACCCCTCGGGTCCCGCAGCGAGATCGAAGAGGGTGGAAAGTTCCGTCACGGCAAACCCAGAGACTTTAATTTCCTCTAACTCAGCATTGTTCAATACCGGCGTTTCAATCTTGAGCACCTTCGCACTTTCCGGCTGAACTTCCAACAAATTGCCGCGATCGCCCAAGGTCATATTCAAGGACATGACCAAACTCTCCCGCAAGGGGTCGATGGGGGGGTTCGTGACTTGGGCGAAGCGTTGTTTAAAGTAATCGTAGAGCAAGCGAGGCTTATCCGACAGCACGGCCAAGGGGATATCATCCCCCATGCAGAAAGTTGGCTCTTTGCCGAGAGTGGCCATCGGCACGACGATCATATCCACATCTTCTGCCGTATAGCCAAACGCCGTCTGTGCCTGCAACAATTCCTTGTCTTCTAACGTTGGCGTTTCCGCAAAAGACTGGGGCGAAATCTGCACGCGATATTGTTTCACCCACTCCCCATAGGGATGCCGTTGGGCAACGCGATGCTTGATTTCCCAATTTTTCAGCACTTCTTGGGATTGTAGATCGACAGCAATGGTTTGGCCGGGGCCGAGTCTGCCTCTTTCCACGATGTCTGCTTGGGGCAGATCCACGACTCCTGCTTCTGAGGAAACGACGATGTAATTATCCTTGGTAATAAAATACCGGGCGGGGCGCAAACCGTTGCGATCCAAGGTTGCGCCGACGGTTTTCCCATCGCTGAACACCAATAACGCCGGACCGTCCCAAGGTTCCTGAATGCTGCTGTAATAGTCGTAAAATTCAACAATTTCCGGGCGATCGTCCAAGTCCGGCTGATTCTGATACGCTTCCGGGACGAGAATCATGGCCGCTTCCAGAGGCGATCGCCCGGTGCGCACCAATAGTTCCATGGCACTATCCAAGTTAGAGGAATCGCTATTCTCTGGGTTGACAATGGGGGTCAATCCTTCTAATTCCTCTGGAGTCCAACCCGGGAGGTGCAGATTATTTTCCCGTGCCGCCATCCAGTTAATAGTCCCCAGAAGGGTGTTTATTTCGCCGTTATGCCCCAATAAACGCATGGGTTGGACCAGATACCATTTGGGCATGGTATTGGTGCTGAAGCGGCGGTGATAGACAGCAAATGCACTCTGATAATCGGGGTTGGCCAAATCTTGGTAAAACTTCCCTAAAATCTCCGCCCGCACCATGCCCTTATAAACGATCGTGCGACAGGAGAACGAACAGATATAAAAATCATCGCTCAAACGCTTGCCCACCCGAGATCGGGCGATGTAGAGAACGCGATCGAGACCATCTCCCTCTAAAGTCGAAGAGGTGACCATCACCTGTTCGATGCGGGGTAAATTTTCCTTCGCTTGTCGTCCCAACACCTCGGGAACGATGGGAACTTCCCGCCACCCCAAGACTTCTAAGTTTTCGTCCTTGACGATCGCTTCAATATGATTCCGGCCTTCTCGTGCTTTCTCTTCCTCTCGGGGTAAGAATACCATCCCGATCCCCAAGCAATCCGGGGCGGGCATTGTTATCTGATTCTCGCTAAACCATGCTTGCAATACTTCTCGGGGAATACCGGTCATGACTCCAGAACCATCTCCCGTATCGCGATCGGCACTGCACGCCCCCCGATGTTCCAAACATCCTAAAGCCGTGAGGGATTGTTCGATGAGTTTGTGGGTTCTTTGTCCGCTCGGGTCGGCAATAAAGCCAACCCCACAGGCATCCCGTTCTTCCACCAGCCACGGTTGACCGGGATAGGGATGTTCGGCAACGGAGAGAGAGTTTTTGTTTTCCATATTACGACTTGAGATGAAACAAACAATTATGTACGGACGTTCCCTAGAACGTCCCTAGGAGAAACGATATAAAATTGAATCTAGGGAGATGGGGAGAGACGATTAATCTTAGCCTGCTACATTTGTTGACTGTAGAAGCCCAACGCGAATCATATGGCAAATAAAAAATAGCGTTTCGAGTTGTCCTTCGTCTTCCCAGAGTCACCGCGATCGCGACTGTACTTTGTCTAGCAATCCCTTGCCCTAGATTGCGGGCTTAGTTTTCTGATTGTAGTACGAGCTTGCTTTTCTGTTCAGGTTAGTCTGAACATTATCATAGGGAATGCTTGCACTTGGCAAATTTTTAACATTTTTGTTCGATCGCCGAGCTGGGAATGACCTTGATACCTCGAGGGGGGAGAAGAGATGAGAAAACAAAATCGGGATCGCCGCCGCACTTCGGCTAATCTCGGGGAGCGACATTTATCCCGCCATCGCCGCATTCGCCATTTGCGCCGTCGGAGACGGGTAAAAATGTCTTCCCGCTTTGGGATAACCCTTGCCATTGCCTTGCTGACTTTCGCGTTATTGGTGGCGAGTTTATCCATGGCGCGTATGGTTTTCACGGCCCGCGATCGCCCTTCAACAATGCTCGTGGCGAATACTTCTCCGTTGGCAGTTTCCCCGTCAGTTCGTTACCGAGGCGATCGCCTTTCTCTCAATGGCAAAACCTTTGCGGGGGCGTGGGTGCAGTGGAAAAATGGCAATGAGATGAGAACCGGATTGAGCGATACGGCGGCGATGGCGATTTTGGGGATCGAGTTACTCGATACGGAAAATCCAGAGGTTCAACCCGTGCGCTGGTTTGACGTTTCCCAAGCTCTATCCGCCCGTTTTATCGAGGCTTCCCGCTATCTCGATATTACCCCGATCCTCGAGGCCAACAATTCCCAACTGCAAAGGATTGGTAGTATTTTAAGCATTAATTTCCCCCCCGCCCGCATTCGGGGCATTACCAAGCAAGCTCGAGGAGAGGGAGGAAGAATCGCGATCGTCTTGGATCGCCCGACTTTCTGGCAAGTCAGCCAAAATCCCCGGGAAGGGGTGGTGATGCTGGAGGGAAGCAACTACAAAGAATTTCCCCTAGAGGAAGAAGAAGCAGAAACCCCGAATCATTCGCAAAACTTAAGCATTTTCTTGTCCCAGTTCTTCTCTTCTCTCCCTACTCCACTCGCGAAAGTGAATGCGAAGATCGAACCCGGAGAGTTGCGGAGCAAAATTCATATTGAGTTATCCGAGGGCAACCAACTCCACGTGACTTCAACCGCTTCTCCTCCTCAAATTATCGTTGATGTGCGCCCGGATGCCCTGAAGGAACGAAATATTGTCTGGGCACCGGGAATGCGCTGGCAGCAACGCTACGTCGTTTCAGATAGCGGGCGTTTTCCCGTGACTTCCTTAGAATTCGATCCCCGCAATTCTAACATTGCCCTGAGACCGATTTGGGGCAACCCGCGAGGGATGCAGGGGACGGAACCTTTAGTGGTGATGGGACGGCAGTGGCAGGCATTTGCCGCCATTAACGGGGGCTTTTTCAACCGCAATAACCGCTTGCCTCTCGGTGCCCTGCGTCGGGATGGAAAGTGGTTTTCCGGGCCAATTTTGAACCGAGGCGCGATCGCGTGGGACGATGAGGGCAATATCGCGATCGATCGCTTGTATCTGCGAGAAACCGTCATGACCTCCAACCGTCAGCGCTTATTCGTTCTTTTTCTCAATAGCGGTTACTTGCAAGCGGGAATTGCCCGCTATACCTCAGAATGGGGAGAACGCTACGTTCCCCTGACGGATAATGAAACGATTGCTCGGGTAGAAGGAGATCGCGTCACCCGACAAACGACCGAGGGAAAAGCCGGAGAATCTGCGGTTGCGATCCCTGCTGAGGGTTATCTCCTCGTCATTCGCGGCGGCAGTACCTCTCCTCGGGAGCTTGCCGTCGGCACTCGAGTTCGCCTCGAAAGCGAAACCGTACCCCCCGAGTTTAACAATTATCCCCAGATTGCCGGGGCGGGGCCGCTTTTGTTGCAAAAGGGGCGCATTGTTCTCAATCCCAGCGGCGAGAAATTTAGTAATGCGTTCAACGGTCAAGCGGCCTCTCGCAGTCTCATCGGGACGACGCGGCAAGGTACTTTAAAGATTGCCGCAATTCACAATCGTCCGGGAGGAAGGGGACCCACCCTTAACGAACTCGCTCGATTGGCATTAAGATTGGGCATGGTGGATGCACTCAATTTAGACGGCGGCAGCTCGACTTCCTTCTATTTGGGCGGTCAACTGGTCGATCGCTCTCCCGTTACTGCCGCCCGCGTTCACAACGGGATTGGGATTTATCTGAAAGAGAAATAAGTAATAGAGAGTAGGGAATAGAGAGTAGGAGAAGGGGAGGGGAGAATTTTTAGATTTTTGTTAGCATTTGTTGATTCAAGAGAATTACACGAACAGTCTTTTACTTTTTATTAAGACTTTA
>JBFRWJ010000233.1:0-15246 GCA_051439525.1 Spirulina sp.
AGACAGATGTTACCGCTAATGTCGTCCCGATCGCGGCTGGCAAAATGACGACAAGCGTTAAGAATTTGAAGACATCTCTAATGCGATGGAAGGGATAGCGACTTTTAATCGTTCGATCTCTGAAAAACCCGCTAAACCAATAACTTAAGACGACACTGACAGAGATGCTTAATATCCAGATCGCCGAAGCGATCGCCGAACTTAAATCCGTGCCTTGAAAAAAGTGGGAGACATTCGTTAGTAATTCGCCGAGCAACGCGCCGAGCAATGCTCGATTGCCCAACATGAGAACGGCTGCTACGGCGATCCCGCCGGAAGGCCAAATGAGCGTGACATTTTCAGGAGTCGATGCAATATTGAGACAGATTTCTGCTGCACCATAATAGGCGAGTCCAACTCCTACAATAATGAAAAATTCGAGAATATTGTTAACAATTTTGTTGTTATTTGAGCGAGAGGATTCTGGGTTAAGCATGGGAAACGCGTTCTTCACAATGATGGCTTGATGAAAAGACCAAGGGCAAAGTTGTTAAAATTTGTCCGATCGGAGAATCAAGGGCATATTTTGTTATCGGGGCTCGATTGATACTGAATCTAGCAAGCAATTGTGAAAAACTTGTGAAGATCGTCATTTCAAAATGCAAAACCGTATTTTTGTCGAGAGTAGGTTTTTTCACTCATGCCCAAACCCCGATCGCCGATCGCGACGGCAATCTTTGCTCCAGATTTTAGGGAATTAAGTTCAAAATTCGCTCGTATTCAGAATTATGGAAACAATGCGCGATCGCCTCCGCCAGATCGGCGTTTTTGGTTTGAATCGCATTCAGGACTACAGCCATATCCCATGGGCTGGCACTGAGGATTGCCCGGCACAGTTGAATCCGTAATTCTGGGGGTAACGCTTGGAAATTTTCCTCAGTTAATACCTCTAATTCTTGGAGATTGTTTTCTTGAGTTGGCGCGAGCTCCACTTCGGGGGCTTCGACGTTCTCGAAATGAATCTCAAAACTGGAAATCGTTCCTTGTTCTTTTCGCGACCTGACTTGCATTTCCCCTCCCATGAGTCGAACGAATTCACGGCTGGTGGCAAAGCGTTGGTCGATCTCTTCGGGGGGAATACCCATCCCGGTATCTCCCACTTCAAAGGCAATCTTATCCATACTGCTCCTTTGGCTGATGACATAAATGCCGCCAGTCGAGGTAAATTTGAGGGCATTATCGATCGAATTCATCAGGATTTGGCGAAGCTTGCTCTCATCGGCGCGAATGTAGCGGGGAAGATTGGCGGCGGATTCCATCAACAGTTGCAGCCCCTTGTCTGCCGCTTTGGGTTGGAACATCTCGCGAATGTCATCGAGGAGACGGTAGAGGTCGAAGTTGTCCTTGTTGAGAGGAATGCGCTTGGCTTCGATTTTTGAGAAATTCAGGAAATTGTTGATTAAAAAGAAATTTTTGGCTGGATTGGTGACTTCGGCTTTCTCTTGGGCAACTTCTCTAATCCAATGGCAGAGATGGGGATTTTTAAGGGTTCGATCTCTGAAAAATCCACTCAACCAATAACTTACTATGACAGTCACAGAGATGGTTACTATCCCGAAGGCTGAAGCGATCGCAAAAGTCAAATTCGTTCCTTGCAAAAAGTGCGAGACATTCGTTAATTTGCCCAGCAATGCTCCGAACAGCGATCGATTGCCCAGCATGAGAACGGCTGATACGGCGATCCCGCCGGAAGGCCATACGAGCGTCGCATTTTTCCGAATAAATGCAATAGCGGGATAGATTTCGGCTACACCATAATAGGCGAGTCCAACTCCTAAAATAATGAACAAGGCATGAATATTATTAACGATTTTGTTGTGGTTTGAGCGAGAAGATTCTGAGTTAAGCATGGATCGCCTCTTTCTTAACAAGAATATGTTGACAAAAAAACAATACAAAAAATGTTAAAAGTTGTCCGTTCGGAGAATTAATATCAAATTGTTGTGATTGGTTTGTTGTTGTTGCTCTAGCCCTTCTTCAATCGAAGTGGAACGCTCTTCGCGCAACAACGAGCCTTATTTTTTATGGCCAATCATCCGGATTTGATAGAAAAGGACATACTTTTGTCTTGGGGTTTGATTAATATCGAGTCTAACAAGCAATTGTGAAAAACTCGTGAAGGTCGTTATTTCAATTCAAAATTCAAAATTCAAAATTCAAAACCCTTCACCTACGGGAAGAGAAATAATAAATTCCAGATCTTTGCTAAATTGTGAATAACAAGCGATCGCGATCCGTGTTTTTCTGTAACGATCGGGCAGAAAATGCCCGACTTAAACTCATATTGCAGAAATGGTCAGGGCACGGTGTTTATTAACTTTGAAGCGATATTGTAAGATTAATAAAGTGCTGTCAATCTAAAAGATTTATATCAATGAGGTAATTTTGATGTTGTTAATGCGGAGCGGGAATCCTAGAGCGATCGCGATGTTGCCCAGAAACGAGGAGGAGCAGCCAATGCTGCTCCTCCTACTCGGAAAGCGTTAACGCAGATACACCTCATAAGGAATGAAAGGTTTCTTCTCGTGTTCGCTTAAGACGGCAACCGCATCGTTAAACCATTTGACAAAGCGATCGCAATGGTTGCCATACTGGCGCATTTTCCAATGATTGTCATTGCTTCGGTAAATACCTCCGGCATTGTAAGCACAGGCAACTTTGGGCGGATCGTATGTGGTTTTAGACATTTGCTCGGCAATATAACAAGTGCCTGCCTCGATCGCGTTTTTGGGTTCTAACAACCAATGGCGCTCGACATGGGGATCGTTCAAGATCTCGCGAGCGGTGGAAATTAAAGTTTGCATCAAACCCACGCTGATTTTGTGGGGAGTTAATTCATCGCTGCGATATCCGGGTTCTTTCCGAATGGCATCGCGATCGCCTCCACTTTCTGTGGCAATGGTAGCAATGATTAACGCGCAAGGAATATGATAGTATTCTGCCCGTTGGTTGATGATATCCCCATACTCATTCCAGATTCGGGCAGTGGTGATGGGGACACCGGGAGTGCGTGGGATGCCCGCTCCTTCGACTTCAATGCCTTCAGGAGTCAAACGCCACCGCATACCCCCTAAAAATGCCCGGTGGAACTGTTCCAACCCCGAGAAGTTCGGCAACCGATCCCAATCCACTTGGGAGAAATCCGCTTCGGGTTGCGATTCGAGTTCGGGTTCGGATTCCGGTGCGAGGGGCAGGGGTTTGCCTTTCGCTGCTAAGTCTAACAGATATTTGGTCGGATCGAGCAGTTGTTTGGGTGCGGGTTTATTTCGATACCAGCGTTTGTTTTGCCGAGTTCCTTCGATATAGGTTTCAAAGTGACACATGGAACTGTGAGTCATTTGACCGACAAGGGCAATAGGTTCGCCAGCACGAACCTGCGATCCCGTTTCCAGTCCAAACTTGCGCCAAGAGTTGGGTTTCACTTCACCGTAGTTAATAACCGTTCCCGAATCGCATTGAACGATCAGACAATCGACGTTATCGTAAAAGTGATAGTGATTGAGGATCTTGCCATCTTCGCAAGCAACAATGAGATCTCCCGCTTCTCCCCATAAGTCAATACCCACGTGATATCGGTTTCCAGAACGATGGGCCGTAAAATGCCGACCTCTCGACCCGTATATCGTTCCCGTTTGACCTTGGTAGGCAATCTCCCGACCCTTGCGATCGCGGGTGCGAATGGGCCAGTATTGCCCGGTGGGATCGGCAAAAGGCACGGCATATCCGGTTACATCCCGGTATTGCTTCGGTTTTTCCGTCGCGATCGAGGGTGGGGGGACGGCCAAGGGCGCGCGATAGTCCGCATCAAACCAAGCTTTAATTTCTTCTCGCGTCGCGCGATCGCATTCCCCGTCAGTATCGCCGGCATAATTAAGTGAGACGTTTATCTCCGTAGCATGGCGGAGTCGCCGATCGCCTCGTGCGGTTTCTTGGAAATCTCGGAGCGCTTCCGTGGTGCGATTCCCAAAGGCCCCATCGATGGAGCCGGGGGAAAATCCTAGGGTTTTTAAGTCTGTTTGCAAGGCAACGACATAATTATCCGGTACATTTGCATTTGTGTTATATCGTTGCGCTCCCGTTTCATCGTAACAGCCTCGATTGAGAATGACGGTCTCGTCATCTAAGTAAGACATTATGAAAACCTCCCAACTGAATTGTTAGAAAAAAACTGGCTCTCTAACATTGAGGTTCAAGGAAGATAGGCTGAGATGGATTAAATTATAATAGACACAGCGGCCGAGTTTGGCCTTTTTGGGCGAACGAGGACTGGGAAAAAGCCCCGATTTGACAGCATTACCCATCTTCCCCTAGTGTTATACTTAATCCTATCAATTTCCCCCCATTTCCTGTCAACTTTCAGTCATGAAATTTAATCTAAGTAAGAGTTTTGTCGGTCATTTTTGTGAAGTTCTTTGAACAACGAACACTGAACAATGAACAATCAACAATATGATTATCCTCGCAGAGATCGAGAAGATATCCAAGCGTATTTAGAAAGAATTGCAGAAATTATAGAACTCGGTGCTTTTGATACTGCAATTGCGTCCGCTATCTTTACTCTAGAAACAATTATGCCTCCGATCGCAGAAGATTCCCAGTTGGAGTATGAAACCAAAACACCAACCGAACTTTTGCAAGTTTTTTCTCAAAATAATTTAATTTCTCTGGAAAGCCGCGACCTTTTAATCCGAGCGATCGCGATCCGAGATGCTTTTATGTCAAAACAAGAAACGAAGGAAAGCGATCGCGCTTTGGCTCAACAAGTTTTTACAATTATCAAAAATCGAATGTCCGATGATTTTAATGACCCTCTTGAAGACTAATGTCCTCGCTCTTACTCTCGATCCAAAAGCAGCAAGGAAAGGACATTTCTCCCCATGCCGTGCGATCGGCTGAAAATAAGAAAGGCGATCGCTGCTTCAAAAAACTTAACATCAATACACCGATACCCACCCGATCGGATAAAATGATCGTAGGAAAACTCCTCATTCCTCTACTGCCTCAAAAAAAATGAAATTTATCAGCCCCAAAATCGATTATGCCTTCAAGAAAATCTTTGGCTCGGAACAAAGCAAAGATATCTTAATTAGCTTTCTCAATGCGATTATTTACAAAGGAAAGAAAGTGATTCAATCCTTGACCATTGTGAATCCCTATAATCCGGGTCAAGTCATTACCTTAAAAGATACTTATTTAGATGTCAAAGCCGTTTTAGCCGATGATTCGATTGTCGTCATTGAAATGCAAGTAGCAAGAATGGCGGCTTTTAGCAAACGAGTCATGTACAATCTGGTGAAAGGGTATGCCAATCAGTTAACCAAGGGAGACGATTATCCCTTACTCAATCCAGCTATTGCCGTCACCATTACCGATTTCAAACTGTTTAATAATACCCAAAAAGTTATCAATCAATTTGTGTTTCAAGAGAAAAGCAAAAAGTTTGCTTATCCCGATGAAGAATTACAGTTAGTCTTTGTCGAATTACCGAAGTTTAAGAAAACTCTTGAGGAGTTAGAAACCTTGGCAGATAAGTGGATATATTTCCTCAAAGAAGCCGCGAGTTTGGAGAGCATTCCCGAGACGTTAGGAAAAGTAGCAGAGATAGAATTAGCGCTCAATCTAGCAAGTCAAGCCAACATGACAGTAGAAGAGTTTGAAATTGTAGACCGTCGGGCAATAATGTTGCAAGATGAGAAAGGAAAAATTGCTTATGCCGAAGAACAAGGGCGAAAAAAAGGACGAGAACAAGGACGACAACAAGGACGACAAGAAGGAGAAATTGCTCTCATTCTACGTTTGCTGAAAAAGCGTTTTGGAGAAATCCCCGTAGAAATTAGCAGCAAAATTGAAGCCTTATCGATTGAGCGATTGGAAACTTTAGGAGAAGATTTCTTGGATTTTAAGAATGTTGAGGATTTGGAAAATTGGTTGCTTTCTTAAGGAGCGACGTGTCGGAGATTCTCGTCTTCGTTTAGCTCTTAATCTTCTTCGCTAAAAAAACTACTCTCAAACATAGAAAAATAACGCTCTTTTTCAAGTTCCGCTATTTTTTGTTTGGCATTTTGTATTTCTTGAGAAAGATGTGTCATTTCCTCAAAATTAGTAGCCAGATCGAGCTGTTTCCATCTTGCCAAACAATAGTTAAGATTCTTTTCATAAGTCACCTTTTCCAAGGCAGCGATCGCGGCTCGAATCAGCAGAGGAACCCGTAAAACAATATCATCTGCTTGTTTTTCGGTTAAATGAAATAAATGCCCGATTTTCGCCAGTTGTTCGGGAAATTCCATATTCAGATCTTGTAACCTTGCCATGAGATTCAGTTCCTGTTGAGAATAAATTTCGCTTATCTTTTGCCATAAGAATCGATGCTGTGGTAAACTAAAAATAAGGTCTTTTTCTTCCAAAGCGTTGATAATAATTTCGCGATAAGCGGAACAATGCAAATAAATCGTTAATAATAACTCTTCCGCTTGTTTGAGCAGGTGCTGCTCGGCTTGCTGTTGCAGAGAAATAGAGGCGGCTTCAGGTTCGCGATCGCGATTATTCTCTTGTTTCTGATTACGTTTAATACTTCGTCTCAGTTTTCCCAGATTTGCCAAAAGATTTTTATTATAAACTGGCTTTAAACGCCCATCACCCCGACTCAAAATTTCCGCACATAGTTGTACGTAATGAGTGCGTTGATTGCTATCTTCAATTTTCGCCAGTAATTTAATCATTCCTTTCGAGACTTTTTCAAAGCGATCTGCCTGCTTTAAATCTTCTCCGTTTACCAATTGTTGGATTTGCCAATCCAACCATAGAGGCGCATTATCGAGTTGTTCTTGATAGATTTCAATCGCATCATCCCTCGATTTAAGAAATTCATCTGCATCTTTACCCCCGGGCAGATTTAAAATTCTCAATTGCACCTGTCCGGAATAAACTAACTTTTCAATCTCCCCGATCGCCCGTTGAGTTGCCTTCAATCCTGCCGCATCCGCATCAAAATTAAAAATCACTTGTTTCGATTCCGTATAGCGAGAAAGAATGCGTACCTGTTCTTGAGAAAACGCCGTTCCCAAAGCCGCCACCGCATAATCAATTCCGGCTGCATGGAGAGCGATCGCATCGAAATACCCCTCGACAACCACCACCCGATCCTGTTTCCCAATCGCCTGTTTTGCCTTATCCAGAGCAAATAAAGTTTTCCCTTTATTAAATACCTCCGTTTCCGGAGAATTGAGATATTTTGGCTCATCATTCCCCTGTCTTGGTGCGCGTTCCTTCTCTTGGTCAGCATTCCCTTGGCGAATGCGATTCGCCGGGGTCTGACCGCTTGCTGAGGAAACCTCAGCAGGGTCGCACCGCAGCGTGCGACTGCCAAAACCGATAATTCTCCCTTGAATATCGTGAATGGGAATCATCAAGCGATCGCGAAAATAATCGTAATATCCCTCCCCCGTTTTTCGCTTGCGAATTAACCCCGCTTGTTCCACCAACAATGCCGAATAGCGTTTCGCTTCCACCAAATAACGATAGAGGGTTTCCCACCCCGCAGGGGCATACCCCAACTCAAATCGTTGCATGATTTCATCCGCAAATTGTCGCTTTTCTTGTAAATAAACTAACGCCATTTCTCCTTGAGGTTGTCGTAAAGCGTGCTGATAAAAACTCCCCGCCACCGCCAAAATTTCATACAATTGCTCCTTGAGAGATAACTGGCGCTGAAACTCCCGATACTCTTCCGGCGCTTGGGTTTTCACCGGAATTTGATAGCGTTGCGCCAAATTCAACACCACATCGGCAAAGGATTGCTTGCCCACTTCCATCAAAAACTTAATTGCATTTCCCCCCGCCCCGCAGCCAAAGCAATAGTACATTTGCTTAGCCGGACTGACGCTAAAACTGGGGGTTTTTTCTTCGTGAAAAGGACATAATCCCAAATAGTCTTTTCCGCGCTTTCGCAATACCACCCGTTCCGAGACAATATCGACAATATCGGCACGTTCTTTGACCGATTCAATCGTATCCGAGTGCAGGCGGGGCGTATTCATAAGAAAAAATGAAATAAAAAGCGAAAAAAGGGAGACAAAAACGAAAATTGCGGCAAAAATTATCGTAAAGTAGCTAGAGCGACTTTAATATTCATTATCGTCGAGTTGCCGCTATCATTCAGTCGAGATCGTTAGGAAAAGAACAATTATGGGTAGGATATTCGTTTCCGCAGGTCATGGTGGGACAGAAGGAGGACGCAACGACCCCGGAGCGATCGCAGGGGGAACGACAGAGGCTCAACAAATGATCCTGCTGCGGGATGTCATCGTGCCGGAGCTGCGATCGCGGGTCTTGGAAGTGTTTTCCGTTCCCGATACCCTAAGTTTGCGCCAAACGATCGCTTGGATTAACGCCCGGGCGAAAGCGGGAGACGTGGCGATCGAAATTCATGCCGATGCTTTCCAAAACCCGGACGTGCGCGGGGCTACTGCATTTTATATCGCGGGCAACAGCGAACGCAAAAAACACGGCGATCTCGTTGTCCTCTCCTTAATTCGCCGCTTGCCTCAGCTTCCCAGTCGCGGCTCTCGTCCCGATACGGCAACGGGGGTGGGGCGTTTGGGCTTCTGTCGCGATATTGCCATTCCCTCCTTATTGCTGGAAGTGGGCTTTTTAACCAGTCCCGAGGATCGCGCCCTGATCGTCAATCGCCGTCGGGACATGGCATTAGGCATTGTAGACGGGATCGAGGCATGGAGTCGGGAAGTATCGGGGGTGAAAACCCCCACGGGACGCTATCCGTCCATCGGCATTCGCATCAACGGTCAAGCCTACGGCGAACAAGGCATCCTCATTAATAATAATTCTTTTATTCCCATCGATCTCGTCGATCGCCTCGGCATCGACTTAAGTCAAGTCAATCGCTTGCGTTTGGTGGACTATCAAGGGGTAGTTTACGTTAAAGCCGCAGAACTGCGGGAGTTTACCATTACCGTCGGCTGGGATAACGATAACCGCAGCGTGGTGCTGAGTTCCATCACCCAAATTTGTCCCGGTACCATCGATCGCATTATGGGACGGGGTCATACCTCGGAGGTGCAGTTAATCATGTTCCTCAAAGCCAATAACGAAAGCGCGATCGACCAGTTCCCCGATCTTCCCAAACTCTATCGCGAAGAGGCTTCCACCGAAGGGGTCAACTACGATATTGCTTTCGCGCAAATGTGCTTGACGACGAATTTTCTGCGCTTTGGCAATGATGTCAAATCCGCCCAAAATAACTTTGCCAATTTGGGTGCTGTGGGGGGAAGCGGCACCGCAACGTTTCCCAGCGCCCAAATTGGCGTTCGTGCTCACATCCAGCATTTGAAAGCTTACGCGAGTTTGGAACCCCTCGTGCAAGATACGGTCGATCCGCGCTTTCGCTTCGTCACCCGAGGGGTTGCCCCTTTAGTCGAACAACTATCGGGGCGTTGGTCTTCCGATCCCGAATACGGTGCCAAGATCCTCGCGATTTTACGCCGCCTTTACGAGTCGGCAGGGTTGGCGTGAGAAAGGATGAAGGAGGAAGGATGAGGGATGAAAAAGATACGAATCTTAACTTTTATCCTTCATCTTTTTTTATTTTTTTGTAACTCTTGCCCATATTTTTTGGATTTGCTCCGATTTGAAAGAGGGCAATTTGGGTATTTTCGACAGAGATTTTGAGTTCTCGGGCAATGCGAAGTTTGGCGATCGGCTCTTCAATGAGAGAACAGACGGCAATCACGGCATTGGCCGTTTCGCGATTCCAACAGCGAACGTGCAGAACTCCCCAACGTCTAAAAACTTTACAGTGTGCTAAGAGTTTGAGCTTTTGCAGTTCCGTCTGGTTCTCCCGATAAAAATCCCAGATCAGGCGCGTGAGTTGTGAAGGTTGCTTCCTCATTATTCTTACCGTTGCTATCTCTACTTTCCATTCAATCGCAAGTTCTCGGGAGACTAAACGAGTTTGCAAAAAGATTTAATGAGATGCCAGTCATTCTCAAATATCGGGCAATCGAGTTTAAAGCTAGATATAGTCAGGCATTACGGGACTTTTTTTCCTTTGGGAAAGGTATTTTTTGTAACAATTTTGTTATATTTTTTGATATAATGATATACACATCAAAAACTTTAGATTAAACTGCATGAAATCAATGTTATTGATTCAACATCAAAGACCATTAAGTCACTAAATATACAGATTTCCCTCGGGGAGCTTATTTATAAGGGAAACAGGAAACAGCTCAAAACTCCTGACTGATAAAGGATCGAAGGGTTTACAGATCGGTTGAACTGAATTCCTGCAAACCTAGGTCGTATAAGAGTTTCATCTGATTTTCACCATTCATTTCGATCGCCCCATTTTGATAATCTATAACCCATCTATTGACAATGGCCGTGTAGGACATTCGTTAAAACTTCCGTTAATTTGCGATCGCTCTTGTGATATTTCAACCCTCCGTATCGCCAGAAAAATATCGCGAGGGAATGTCACGATAGGGTACGCAGGCACGACAAAAAAATGATTGTTCTTTTTCAGGGGATCTCCCGAACCAATATTAATGTTTAACGCGAACTTGTCCGGGCATACCGAGATTTCGAGACATCATTGGACGCGATCGCAGCTCGAGGCATTAGACTTGTTGCAATCGCCCATCTGGATCGTCGATGTCGAAAAACAACAAATCTGCTGGGGCAATTCTGCCGCCCTCAAATTATGGAACGTTTCCGACCTCTCATCCCTCAAGGACTGCCCTTTCGCCAGCAAAATCCCGTCCCCGTTACAGGTTCGCTTCCGGTCGAGAAAGTCTCGTCTCAAAAATAAAATCGTAGATTGGAGATTCGATCGGCAAGGCGCTGCTTTTTGCCTGCGCTGTCGTTGCTCGGACATTCGCACCACCTTCAGCCAACGCGCGATTTTCGTAGAAGGACTGTCACCCATTGCCGCAACGAGCAAGAGAAAAAAGCCCCGATCGCCAACAAAATTCCGCGATCTCGTCGAAACCCTGCCAGAAAGCGATCGACGTTACCAACTCCTCGCCAATAATGCCACGGCATTGATTTCCCGTCACGCCACAGATGGTAAAATTCTCTCGGTTTCTCCCACCTGCAAAGGACTCTTGGGATACGAACCCGAAGAATTGGTGGGACTCTCCCCCCAAACCTTCATCCATCCGCGAGATATCGCGACCCTACGGGAATCTTATCAAGCGATCGCCCGAGATTCCCAAACCTCTACCATGACCTATCAGATGCGCCACAAAGCCGGGCATTACCTACAGTTGGAAACCACCAGTCAAATGCTGAGAGAAGGCGGACGAGCGCGAGAAATTCTCGCCGTTTCGCGAACGATCGCCGATCGCCGTCCCCTCTCCCACGTCCCGAGCCGCCAACACCAAGTTATCGAGGCCATTGCCACGGATGGCGATCTCGAAGAAACCTTAATGTTATTGTTACGGGCCGTCGAAGAACAACTCCCGGGCTGCGCGATCGCGATCGCTCTCCTCGATGCAACCGGTCAGCAAACTGTAGAGATCTCCAGTCTCGGCAAGGGAAGAAAAAGAAAGGGAAAATGGCGATCGACCCCAATTTTGTCGGCGCGAGGGACGGTATCGGGACGCTTCCTCATGGAAGATTCTCCTCTTTATCCCCCCACCCCCGAAAAAGAACAACTAATTGGCTTGGCCATCCACCTCGCCGCGATCGCGATCGACCGCAAGCGCGCGGAGACAGAATTAGAGCGCGCCGAAGTCAAATATCGCAGCATTTTTGAGAACAGTCCCGTAGGCATCTTTCAAACCTCTCCGGACGGACATTATCTCAATGCCAATACCGCCCTCGCCCACATCTACGGCTACGACTCTCCTCGAGAACTGATCGTCGCCCTCACGGATGTCGCTCATCAACTCTACGTCGATCCCCAACGCCGCGCCCAATTCATCCATCTTTTGCAACAAAACGACATCATTGCCAATTTTGAATCCCAAGTCTACCGTCGGGATGGGAGTACGATTTGGATTGCCGAAAATACTCGCGCCGTCCGGGATAACCACGGCCATCTCCTCTATTACGAAGGCACGGTACAAGATATTAGCGCCCGCCGCCAAGCCGAAGAACAATTGCGCTATCTCGCTCTCCACGACGATCTCACTCAACTCCCCAACCGTTCGTTCTTTCTCAAATATCTCGAAGCCGCGATCGCCAGTTACAATCCCGAAAATGTGGCTTTAACCTATGGGGTACTATTTATCGATCTCGATCGCTTTAAAGCCATTAACGACAGTTTGGGCCATTGGGTGGGAGACGAACTCCTCAAAGCCGTCGCCAAGCGGTTGCGAGAGTGTTTGCCCACCCAGCACGCCATCTCCCGTTTTGGGGGGGATGAATTTGCCGTTTTGCTGCAAGCGATCGCGGGGGTTAACGAAGCTATTGCCATGGCCACGACCCTGCTGGCCGAACTCGAGATCCCCTTTCAAATCGGGACTTACGAACTATTTACCCGGGGGAGTATCGGCATTGTGGTGGGAAGTGCCCATTACGCCCATCCCGAAAGCCTGTTGCGGGATGCCGATGTGGCCATGTATCGCGCCAAACGGTACGGACAACAACGCTATGAAGTGTTCGACCCGCAAATGCAAATTCAAACCCGCCAGAAATTACAGTTAGAAAACGACCTGAGACGGGGACTCGAGCGGGGAGAATTTTGTTTGTACTATCAACCCATTGTGAGCTTGTCTACCGGGGGACTGCGGGGATTTGAAGCCTTAGTGCGCTGGAACCATCCCCAACGAGGTCTCGTGCTTCCCGATGAATTTATTCCCCTCGCCGAAGAAAACGGCGCGATCGAGCTGTTGGGGGAATTCGTTCTCAGGATGGCTTGTCATCAGTTGCACCAATGGCAAGAGAATATGGGGACTTCTCAGCAAAATTTCCAGTTAAATGTCAATCTTTCTCCTCTCCAGCTCGGGCAAGCGAATTTTGTCGAAAAATTCGCGCAAATTTGTCGGGAACGCCCGATCGATTGCCAGCACTTAAAATTAGAAATTACCGAAAGCTGCTTGTTGGAAACCGATGCCTTGCGCGATCGCTGTCACCAACTCAAAGCCTTGGGTCCGAGTTTGTGTATTGATGATTTTGGGATGGGTTATTCTTCCCTCAGTCGCTTGCATGAATTTCCCATCGATACGATTAAAATCGATCGTTCTTTTGTCAGGGTACTCAAAGAAGACCGACATTCCCAAGCCATTGTTAAAACGATTGTCACCCTCGCTCGCGGTTTGGGGATGGATTTAGTAGCGGAAGGCGTCGAAACCCTTTCGCAAATTGAGGTACTCAAATCTTTGGGGTGCGAATTTGCCCAAGGCTATTTTTTCTCTCCTCCCGTCGCGAGGGAAGTCGCAACCCAATGGGTAATAAGAAGCATGAAGGATGAAGGATGAAGAATGAATTTCTTAAAAAATTCTGCAAATCCTATAATCGCGATCGGAATTGGGATAAGATAACTGGAGCGAGGTGCGCTCGGCGATTGTTGGGGTGGATCGAGCCAATGCCAAATGACAAAAAGTGCGCGTCGATCGCGAAGATACTCCCCCCTCGTTGCCACCCTCATCGGTGTCCCCCATCAACTCTACTCAGTCAATTCCATAACCTTCCAAGTCGTGTAACCTATCAAGTCGTGGGATAATTAAAGTTAAATTACAGGAGCGATACCCATTGATTTAATGTCAGTGTTGTATGGGTAAAATCATGAGCAAAAATTCTGTAGTTAAAAAAGTCTTACTCCTCACATCTAGTCCTGTTGATTGGGCGGCCTTACGTTTGGGGGAAGAAGAGCGGGAAATTGATGAAGTTTTACGCCACTCTCAACTGAGAAATCTGTTTGAGCTTAAGTCATACCATGCCGTGCGAACAAGAGACCTGCATAGTTCCATGTTGAATGTTAAACCAAACATTGTGCATTTTTGTGGGCATGGAACAGGTGAGGAAGGATTAGTATTTGAAGATAACACGGGTCGTGCCAAGTTAGTGAGTACAGAGGCTTTAGCAACTCTGTTTAAGTTGTTCGACCAAACAGTAGAGTGTGTTGTACTAAATGCCTGTTACGCAGAAGTACAAGCTCAAGCGATCTCTCAGCACATCCGCTATGTAGTGGGTATGCGTCAAGCAATTGGCGATCGAGCCGCAATTGAATTTGCCAGAGGATTTTATCAGGCGCTGGGTGCTGGGGAATCAATCGAAAGGGCTTTTGAATTTGGTTGTAGTGCTATCCAAATTGAAGGGCTTCCCGAGCATCTAACACCAGTACTAAAAACGAAGCCTGATGTAGTCATTAGGAAGGATAATTCTCAAACCATGATTGATTCTCTTGACTACAATCATGTTGGTGAAGAAATCTGCATTGACCGACGCCGGGAATGTATCACGTTCGATCGCATGCGATCGCGCGATCGAACCATTCGTCAGCATATCCTTGCTTTTCAAGTTCCCAGTGGAAAAGGAAAAAGCCTCTTGCTAAGGCGATTTTACTATATCTGTAAGGTGGATGTGTCAGAGGGCAAACCGATTCTGTATGCCAAAGTTGATTTTAGAGATCGCCCCCTGATGGCTGATTCACTTGTTGGTGAAATTTTAGGAACATTCATTATTAATGCAGAGGAAGTGATTCAGAAACTATCGAGTAGTGCCAAGTTTTCAGCGGCACACGTAACTCAATTGAAGGAGGCTTATGAAAAAATCATCAGCCAACTGAATCAACTATATGAAGAAGTTGAGAATTTGACAAAGGAACAAACCCAATCAGCAATGTCTCAGCTTCAACAGCTGAAATTAGCAAGGGTGTTTAGTGCTTTCTGCCGCTCAATTTCTGAGCAATGGACTGTTGTGTTGCTTCTTGATACTTGGGAAGATGCAGGAATGGCTGGAGACTGGTTTCTTAAGCATTTCATTCCCCAAATTGTGGACTTACAAAATGTAATCGCGGTACTAGCAGGTCGTGAAGGCTTAATCTCTCTAGAATCACGACCTGATGAAGTAATCTTCAGAACCAACTTTACCCCTGTGAAAGCAGATGACTGTCAACGTTGGGCTGAACTCAAGTATAACTTGAAGATTAATGAGGCAACAGCCGAACAACTCATCAGGCGAACCCAAGGAGATTCACAGCAAATTGACATGATGTTAAAGACCCTGAAGGACTTTCCTGATGAT
>JBFRWJ010000234.1:0-8570 GCA_051439525.1 Spirulina sp.
GTGCCTTACCTTGGGGAGATATCCCCCCGTCCTCTGGACACCCCCCTTACCAAGGGGGGCAGGGGGGATTTGCGCCCCTACTGGTCAACCACGAGATTGTTAACCTTTCCTCAGCCTCCAGCCTTGCCATTCAGCGCCAGCTATCTGCAAATCGTTCCCCTGCTGCCAAAAAAGTTGCCGTTTTTGCCGATCCCGTCTTCTCGAAACGAGACTCGCGCCTGTCTGGAGAAGTTGCTTCTACTGCCCCGGGAAACGCTCTCCTCGAGCTGTTTCGCGATGGTTGTCAGAGTTTCGATCGCCTCCCCAATACCCGCACCGAAGCCGAAAATATTCTCTCTCTCGTCCCCGATAACCAAGAATTCCTCGCAATTGATTTTGCCGCCGATCGCGCCGCCGCCACCAGCCCCGAACTCGCCCAATACCAAATCCTCCACCTCTCTACTCATGGCTGCATTCAAGATAATCCCCAACTTTCCGGACTCGCTCTCTCACTTTACAATGAAGAGGGAAAACAACAAGATGGCTTTTTGCGCTTGCAGGACATCTACAATTTACAACTCAATGCCGATCTCGTGGTTTTGAGTGCCTGTCAAACCGGGATCGGAGAAGAAGTCAGCGGCGAAGGCGTTATCGGGTTAACGCGAGGATTCATGTATGCCGGGGCGCGGCGAGTTACGGTCAGTCTTTGGAATATCAGCGATATCGCCACGGCAAATCTGATGAGCCAGTATTATAAAAATATGATCGATAAAGAGATGAAACCCTCAGCCGCTCTGCGCGAGGCACAGTTACAGATGTGGCGGCAAGGAGAATATCCCTACAGGTGGGCTGCGTTTACCATTCAAGGGGATTGGCAAGAATAACACTCAGATGCGCGATATAACAAGCAAATGTTCGGAAAACCCGACTTACGGAAACGCAGCGATCGCCGTAACTATAAAAAGGGAATACACTCGCTAACCCATAAAGAAGTTAAAAACACGGGAACTCAACTCGGTTTGGTTTCTCCCCGAAGAGTTCTGTAATTGTTAACTTGGAGCACAAGAAGAAATGCCAAAAGTAGTTGGAATCGATTTGGGAACGACAAACTCGTGCGTCGCGGTAATGGAAGGGGGGAAACCCACCGTAATCGCTAATGCTGAGGGATTTAGAACGACTCCTTCCGTCGTCGCTTATGCCAAAAATGGCGACCGCCTCGTGGGTCAAATCGCCAAACGTCAGTCGGTGATGAACCCGACGAATACGTTCTATTCGGTCAAGCGCTTCATCGGACGCAAATATGATGAGGTCACCACGGAAACCACTGAAGTTGCTTATAAAGTCTTGCGGGATGGCAACGCGAACGTTAAATTAGAATGTCCTGCTCTCAGCAAGCAGTTTGCCCCCGAGGAAATTTCGGCTCAAGTTTTGCGGAAGCTGATCGAAGATGCCAGCAAGTACCTTGGAGAGACGATTACACAAGCCGTAATTACCGTACCGGCTTATTTTAATGACTCTCAGCGTCAAGCCACAAAAGACGCGGGAAAAATTGCTGGGGTCGAAGTCCTGCGGATTATCAACGAACCGACCGCCGCCGCTCTCGCTTACGGTTTGGATAAGAAAAGTAATGAAACCATTCTGGTTTTTGACTTGGGAGGCGGGACGTTTGATGTCTCTATTCTCGAAGTGGGGGACGGTGTTTTTGAGGTTCTCGCCACCTCTGGAGATACCCACCTCGGGGGAGATGATTTTGATAAGAAGATTGTCGACTACCTCGCCGAAGAATTTAAGAAGGTTGAAGGCATTGACCTGCGCAAAGACAACCAAGCTCTCCAACGCCTGACGGAAGCGGCAGAAAAGTCCAAAATCGAACTGTCCAGCGTTACCCAAGCAGAAATCAACCTCCCCTTCATTACCGCCACGCAGGACGGGCCCAAACACCTCGATACAACCCTAACCCGCAGTAAATTTGAAGAACTTTGCTCCGATCTGATCGATCGCTGTCGCATCCCGGTGGAAAATGCCATTCGCGATGCCAAGTTGGATAAGAGTGCGATTAATGAAGTGGTGTTAGTCGGAGGATCCACTCGCATTCCCGCGATCGCGGAATTGGTGAAGCGAGTTCTGAGTAAAGACCCGAACCAAAGCGTGAACCCCGATGAGGTGGTCGCTGTCGGTGCGGCGATCCAAGGGGGAGTTCTCGCCGGAGAGGTCAAAGATATTCTCTTACTGGATGTCACGCCGCTTTCCCTCGGGGTGGAAACCTTGGGTGGCGTGATGACCAAAATTATTCCCCGCAATACCACCATCCCTACGAAAAAATCGGAAGTCTTCTCCACGGCGGTTGACGGACAAACGAACGTAGAAATTCACGTCCTGCAAGGGGAACGGGAAATGTCCAAGGATAACAAGAGTTTGGGAACTTTCCGACTCGATGGCATTCCTCCCGCCGCCCGAGGCGTTCCCCAAATTGAAGTCACTTTTGATATCGATGCTAACGGTATCCTTAATGTGACGGCGAAAGATAAGGGGACGGGTAAAGAACAATCCATCAGCATTACCGGAGCCTCTACCTTACCCGGCGATGAGGTCGATCGCATGGTTCAAGAAGCGGAAGCCAATGCCGAAGCGGACAAGGAACGCCGCGAACGCATCGATCGCAAGAACCAAGCCGACTCTCTCGTTTATCAAGCTGAGAAGCAGTTGACCGAATTGGGAGATAAAGTTCCTGCCGAGGACAAAACTAAGGCAGAAGGGTTAATTAAAGACCTCAAAGAAGCCGTCCAAAAAGAAGACGACGAGAAGATCAAAACCGCAATGCCCGAATTGCAACAGGTGCTTTACAGCATTGGCAGCAGCGTTTACCAAGATGCGGCGGGAGAAGCGGGTGCAGCCCCCGGAGGCGGCGGCGAGCCCGGTGCTGGTGCTTCTTCCGGCGGTTCTTCTTCTGGCGGTGGCGATGATGTCATCGATGCCGAGTTCTCGGAAACGAAAGAATAAGAATGCAATAATCTCACAAGCGCGATCGCTCTGGATCGCGCTTTCTTTTTTTGGTATCTACTGCTACATTTTTGGATACCAATCCCTCAGTTTTGTCAAGTATCTCTGACCAAATGTTGCGGTTTTCTTAATAATTTGTTACATTGTGACAAAATCTCGAGGAAATTATACCTATGGTTTCTACGAACGGTCGGATTTCTGAAAATTATCGAGTTGGTATTGTTGGTGCGGGATCGTCTGGTGTTTATTTAGCAAGTTTGCTGATTCAGCAAGGATACAAAGTCGATTTATTTGAACGATCTCCCTATCCTCGGGCTGAAGGATGTGGGATTTTAGTGATTCGAGCGGGGATGGAAGCGCTTCATCAAGGCAGTCCGGAACTCTGCAACAAGCTAATCAATGCAGGCA
The DNA here is from genome assembly GCA_051439525.1 of Spirulina sp. Lineage (GTDB taxonomy): Bacteria > Cyanobacteriota > Cyanobacteriia > Cyanobacteriales > Spirulinaceae > CCY15215. The sequence goes on from JBFRWJ010000234.1 coordinate 3,388, forward strand.
TTCCGGTAAAGTCTTTTGAATTTCGCAATTTACGCGGGCAAACATTCCAATCGCACGCGGTGAGCAATGAGGGCGATCGCTTGCCGAGGATGTTAATCCACCGCAAAGCTATTCTCGAAGCCCTTTTAGAAACTATCCCTCAAGATTGTCTGCATCTCAATGCTCGATTTGAATCGGCAATTCAAAGCGATCGCGGTGTGATTGCCCGTTTCCAAGATGGGAGTCACTGGGAAGGGGATATCCTCATCGGTAGCGATGGCATTGCCTCTAAAGTGCGCGAATATGTCGTCCCCGGGGTCAAGCCTTTTTATTTGGGCGATATTGTCTGGCGAGGCATTACCAGCGATCGCGACTTTTGCACCGATGGGAATTTTATCGTTTATGCCCGAGGTCGGGGGATTTATGCAAATTTCTTCGATCTCGGCAGCGATCGCACCCACTGGGGATTCTTTATCGAAGCCGAGCCGGATGAGTTGGAAATGGGCAAACCGCGCCCCGATAATCTTACTATTCCTCCTGAAGAACTGGCTAAGTTGCCCGAGGACGCACGCGCCGTCATTGCCTCAACGCCCCCAGAACAGATAACCTGTCGCTATTCTTACGATCTGAACTGTTTGCCGCGATTGTACCAAGGGCGCATTGTTTTGATCGGGGATGCCGCTCATGCGAAAAGTCCCACCCAAGCTCTCGGCATGACTTCAGGATGGGAAGATGCCCTGAGTTTATCCCATCATCTCGCCGCCAGTGCAAATCTTGATGAGGCGATCGCGAATTTTCAAGCCGAACGAATGCCCATCGTTCACGAATATCAACAGGAAAGCCGCGAAATCAGTCTCAAAATCGGTCGCCGTCGCAAGCGAGAGGCTGCATAAATTATCTTTTTTATAGCACTACGCCAATTGATGAGGACATGAAGAAATTTCACCACAGAGGCACAGAGACACGCGGAGAGGAAATTTTTTCTCCTCTACGATCGTAGTGCTATATCTCTCGAGAGAGCGCTCTTCGCGCCACAACAAACCTAATTAATTTTGCCTGACTACCTATGAGTTTGACTAACGAGATTTCCCCCAGTTCGGAAGGTTTTACGTCATCAACATTTGTTGATTCTTATCCCACCATTCCCACCCCGTCCTATGATGAATTTGGCGTTCCTGTCGCCTTTGCCCATCACTGCGGAACTTGGGAAGGAAAAGCCATGCGTATCGATCTAGAAGGCAATCTCATCGATACCCATTCGGTACGGGTTCAAATTGAGATTGAAGGAACTCAATACGTTCAAACCAATACCGTTCGCATCGATACGCCTCGTGAAGTAACGGCTAAATATTTTGGCGAGTTTATTGAGGGGAAACTGGTCTTTCCTTTGACTGATGAAGTTTATACATTGGGAGGGGAAAAAGCAACACATTTTTCGGGTATTGCTTGGGCTACTACTGACAACATCATCGTTTATTCTGGCAGCCGAAAATTAGGAAATGTGTCAACCCATTACCATGAATTGATTACCATTGTTAATGCCAATCATCGCGTGCGGACAACCCAACTTTATGAAGATTCAGAATATAAACTCGTCACCGCGATCGATGAATTCAGAGTTAGCTAAGTCTCTTCACATAAATTCACTGATTTGTCATAAAAAAGGTCTTATCTTTGAGCTTTATTCCTTCCTAGAAATCTCTGTATCGGGAAGATGCTTTAAACCCCAACGAGCTATCACTTTTAAAACTGGACGCAGGCTTTCTCCTTTTTCCGTCAACTCATAGCTCATGCGACGGGAATGATTGCTGTAAGGCTGCTTGGTGACCAAACCCAATTCTTCCAATAATTTGAGACGATTGGCGAGGACGTTCGTGGAAATTCCTTCTGGGGAGTCCAAAAACTCTTCAAAGCGATGCTTGTGGAAAAACATCATATCTCTCACGATCAGTAGCGTCCACCGATCGCCCACTAAGTCCAAGGTACTCGCGATCGGGCAAGTCGAGCGTTTTTCTGGCATGCTCCTAAAATTTTACGTCTATCTGACTTGCATTTTACAAGTTATTCTGATACTTTAACTTTTAACTTGCAATTTAAAAGTTAAGGAGAACTATGAACCAACCCTTACCGACTTCCCGCGAGGAAGAAAACTTCACCTTTGCCGATTTCGGAGCTTTTTCTCAATTAGATCGATTTATTTTTGGATCGCCAAAGAGTTCTTTTAAGTTAGCAGGGAAAGTCTTTGTGCAAGAAGTGTTGAATTTAACGGGAGCGGAAATTTCCCTCAATCGTTTTCCGCCCAAGAAATCAGTTCCTTTTTATCACAAACATCAATTAAACGAAGAAATATATATTTTTATTGATGGAGAGGGGGAATTTCAAATCGACGATCGCGTCTTTCCCATTCAAGAAGGAACGATCGTGCGAGTCGATCCCGAAGGAGTGCGGTGTTTTCGCAATACCTCCGAGACGCAAGCATTAACATTTATCGCCATTCAAGTCCGGAAAAATTCCTACCAAGGCAAGACCATAGAAGACGGCATTCCCGTAGAAAAGCGAGTGAGTTGGGTAGGCAAAGAACGGCTCGAATAGCGATCGCAAGAACCAAGCCGACTCTCTCGTTTATCAAGCTGAGAACACGAAAGAATAAGAACACAATAATTTCCCAAGCGCGATCTAGAACGATCGCGCTTTCTTTTTGCCGCAAACTATCCCTATCAATAACATTAGTTAAATGAGGAAAAGAAGTACGATCGCACCATGATAAAATAAGCAGGTCGTTTTTCAAGACCTGTTTTGACAGAGCGATCGCCAACAGAAAAAGAAATCCTCATTGCTGAACTCCGGCAACTCGGAATCAAACACAGTCCAGAACAGATATTGCAGATTGTCAAAACCTCTGACGGTAAAATCGTGTTTTTGGAAACCGGGAATCCCAAAAGTGGCTTACAGCATATTCTCGAAAATCATGCTTCTCAATTTGCCGACCAAGGAATGTCGCCAGATGAGATTCCCAGTGTTATAATGATAGCCATTACCCAAGGAGAAATCATTGGACTTCAAGGAAAAAGGCGCAAAAAACCTCGTGCAATTTATAAATTCACATATAAAGATAAAATCAAATATCTTGCCATTCAAATTGCTGAAAATGGTTATATTGTTAGCGCTAATCCCAGAACTTCCCCATAAAAAAACATAACTCAATCGGAAACAATGGTTAAAACAATTAAACTGATGGCGGATTATGGATGCTATGCTCTATGGTGGCATACTCCAAATAAAGCTGGAGATATCGATCCGGAAACGCTCCCTTTAAAATTGGAAACAATTCAACGCCTAGAAAATTGGGCAGATTGTTATGATGAAATTCTCAATGAAGATGACCCTGCTGCATCTGATTTTCCCAGTCCAGAAGCAGCCGAATTGTTTGAAAAAGAAGGAATAAGTTTATGGTTGCAACTGCGACAGGAACTCTCTCCCGATTACGAAGTTGGCTATTTCAGTGAAACGTTTCGCCAATATTTTCATCACCCTCAAGAGCTAGAAAAATTTGAGACGAAATTTACAGCGATCGCTTGAATTATATAGATAGCGATCGCCAAAAATGTCTCAATAAGATGAGGAAACCGAGGGAGAGGAAGAATGACCCCCACACCCCCCGCGATCGCACCCCCAACCCTTGACCTTCATGGTTGAATAAAAAAATAACCCACCGACCAAAGAACGGCTCGAATAGCGATCGCGATCTACAATGAGAAGAGCGTTAATCTCGTGACATTTTCATGCCAAAAGACCCCCGACGGGCCAAACAACTGCAAACCTTGGTACAAAAACTAGGACTGTCCGCCAACGTTCCAGTAGATTACGATCTATTAGATGTGGCACTCACTCATTCCAGCTACGATCGCGATCGCAATTACGAGCAATTGGAATTTATCGGCGATGCCGTCGTCCGCTTGGCCGCCTCGGAAATTTTACTGGAAAAATATCCCGATGCTCCTGTAGGTGAATTTACCGCCGTGCGTTCGATTTTAGTGAGCGATCGCCTTTTGGCAGAATTGGCCGAACGCTACGGGATCGAGCGCTATCTCCTCGTCTCATCGGGATCGGCAGCCAATAAAAGCGGTCGTCAATCTCGCTTAGCCGATGCCTTTGAAGCCCTCCTCGGGGCATTATATTTAAGTACTCGAACCATGAAACTCGTGCGACCTTGGCTGGATGGGATGCTGGAAGAAAAAGCGATCGAAGTTCGTCAAGATCCGGCGTTTTATAACTACAAAGATGCCTTGCAAGAATGGACGCAAGGCAATTATAAAATTTTGCCAGAATATCGAGTTCGAGAGACGGATACCGGGCAAAATAGCCAAGAACGGTTTACTGCCGAAGTTTGGCTCGAAGATCGATGCTTGGGACAAGGGACGGGACGTTCTAAAAAAGCAGCCGAACAAGCAGCAGCTAAAGAAGCGTTTTTGGGAGTAACGAGTAACGAGTAACGAGTTGGGAATCGGGAACGGTAAAATTAGTCAGTATTGGCGATGGGAGAACTAAATTGATGAGTTTAGGAATTGTTGTTTTAGGGGTGGGAAGATGGGGCAAACATCTCGTTCGCAATTTTGCCAACCATCCCCAAACGCATTTGGTTGCGATCGTCGATCCTAACCCAGAACGTTTGACCGCTTGTCGAGAGCAGTTAAACCTGAATGAAAGTATTATTTTAGCGGATAGTTGGGACTCGATTCGAGAACATTCCGAGATTGATGCCGTGGTTATTGCCACTCCTGCCTCAACTCACTATTCTCTCATTCGCGATGCTTTGCAATTGGGCTATCATGTTTTTGCAGAAAAACCCCTAACCCTCGAGCCGATAGAATGCTTGGAATTGTGCCAATTGGCCGAGGAAAAACAGTTACAATTATTTGTCGATCATACCTATCTGTTCAATCCGGCGGTAGAAGGAGGAAAACAGGCGATCGCCAACGGCGCGATCGGGAATTTGCGCTATGGTTATGCTGCGCGAACCCATTTATCTCCCGTTCGCCAAGATGTCGATGCACTCTGGGATTTAGCCATTCACGATATTGGTATTTTTAATTATTGGCTGGGAGAAACCCCCGCTAGCGTTTGCGCTACTGGCAATGTCTGGTTGCAACCGGAGGGTCAAATGACGTTTCCCCCTCGAGGGGAAGTTGAAAACCCTCGAGTAC
>JBFRWJ010000235.1:0-4071 GCA_051439525.1 Spirulina sp.
GGACTGGGGGACCTTGTTCGAGAAGTCCCGTATCTTGTCCCAAAAATCCCAAGAGAAGCGGAACGATTAATGCCGTACTCACGCCATTAAAAATGGCACCAGAAAATCCCAAAATAATTGTTAAAAACATTAATAAGGGATATTTTAAGGCATAGGCTAGTAACAATCGGTGAGAATTCATAAGAAATTATGGGCAAGCCAACGAAGGAAAGAAGGTGAGAGGGAAAGAATAAAAATTGCGCCTGAACTTCGATCGCATCGATCGGGGGATGGCCTTCGGCAAAATCGAGAGCGATCGCATCAACACTATAATACTCTTGGGGAATGAGTAATGGGGAATGGGCAATGAAGAAGGACGAAAGACGAAGGCGGCATTGTTCTCTTCCTTTCTTGCTTGTCCTTGCACCATAATGCCATGATGGGGTAAAACAAGTAACCATGTACCAAACAAACACCCTCGAAACCTATCTCAAACAATACTTCGGTTACGATACCTTTCGACCGGGACAGCGCCAAATTATCGAAGAAGCCCTGCAAAATCGGGATTTGCTGGCAGTCATGCCGACAGGGGGGGGGAAATCGCTTTGTTTTCAATTGCCTGCCTTGCTCAAACCCGGTTTAACGGTGGTGGTCTCTCCCCTCATCGCTCTCATGCAGGATCAGGTAGATACCTTATTGAATAATGGCATTGGGGCAACATTTCTCAATAGTAGCTTGGCATGGGAGGAGGTGCGATCGCGCGAACGAGAAATCCTCACCGGGAGAATCAAATTACTGTATATTGCCCCGGAAAGATTGTTGAGCGAGCAATTTTTACCTTTTTTAGAAAGCGTGCGATCGCGAGCGGGAATTTCAGCTTTTGCGGTGGATGAAGCGCATTGCGTCTCGGCATGGGGTCACGATTTTCGTCCGGAATATCGCCAGTTGAAATTATTGCGCCAACGCTATCGAGAGATTCCCGTTTTTGCGTTTACCGCAACCGCAACCAAGCGCGTGCGCGAAGATATTTGCACCCAACTCCATCTCAATAACCCGCGTATTTATATTGCCAGTTTCAACCGTCCGAATTTATATTATGAAGTCAAGCGTAAAAATCGTCAAAGCTATAACCAACTTTTACAAGCCATTCGCACTCAAAAAGGCGCATCGGGAATTGTTTATTGTTTGAGTCGCCGCCGAGTCGATGAAATTTCCTTTCGCTTGGAAAAAGATGGCATTTCTGCGCTTCCCTATCATGCCGGAATGGAGTCGGACAAGAGAATCGAACATCAAAATCGTTTTATTCGAGATGACGTGCAAGTGATTGTGGCAACAGTTGCCTTTGGCATGGGAATTAATAAACCCGACGTGCGTTTTGTCTTCCACTACGACTTACCGCGAAACTTAGAAGGATATTATCAGGAATCGGGACGGGCGGGACGAGATGGCGAACCCGCAAACTGCATTCTTTTCTACAGTCCGGGAGATAAACCCCGTATCGATTATCTCATCGACCAAAAATCTGACGAGAACGAACAGCGCCTTGCCAGACAGCAACTGAGTCAAATTGTCGACTATGTAGAAGGCACCGAATGCCGTCGCACGATTCAACTTCGTTACTTTGGAGAACGATTTTCAGGAAACTGCGAAAACTGCGATAATTGCCGCAATCCCCAACCGATTGAAGATTGGACGATTGAAGCGCAAAAATTTCTGTCTTGCATTGCTCGCTGTCGAGAAAAGTTTGGTATGACCCATATTATTGATGTGCTGAGAGGATCGAGTAAAAAAAAGGTTTTAGATTACGGACATCATTTACTTTCAACTTACAGTATTGGTAAGGATAGAAGTGCGGAGCAATGGAAGCATCTCGCTCGCTCGCTTTTGCATCAAGGGTTATTAAGCGAAACCAACGACGGCTATCGGGTTTTAAAGTTAAATAAAAAGAGTTGGGAAATTCTCAAAAAACAGCGATCGGTGAACATCGCCGTCCCACAAAAAACAACAGCAAAGACAACCAGCGAAGCCAATCCCCGACAAATCGAGACAGAATTATTGTTCGATCGCCTGCGCTTGTTGCGAAAGCATCTCGCTGATGCGCAATCCGTTCCCCCTTATGTGATTTTTGCCGACTCCAGTTTGCGATCGATGGCACGAGAACGCCCGCAAACCCGAGAGGATTTCGCCAAAGTTCCGGGAGTGGGGGCGCAGAAATTGGAACGCTACGGCGATCGCTTCCTCTCGGAAATTCGCGAGTTCTGTCAAGAACAGAAACCCCCCGTTCTGGTGGCTTCCGACACGCAAATGACAACTTTGGGGTTATACCAACAGGGGCTAAATATCGAGGAAATTGCCCAAGAGAGAGGTTTGCGTTCCAATACCATTGCTTCTCATTTAAGCGAACTCATCGAACGGCGACAGCCCATCGATCTCGATCGCCTCGTTTCTCCCGAACGACAAAAAACGATCGTCGCGACGATTGAAAAAGTCGGGGATAACGCCTTGACTCCCATTCGCGATGCTTTGGGAGAAGAATACAGTTATGAAGAAATTCGTCTGACGCGATCGCGGTGGCGCAGAGAACGGGAAGATCAAGAAGATCCATTTTAACCGTCACGTTTTCCCAACTCTTCCCAAAATGACTGTTTTCGCGGTACAATAGAAGACTGTGAGTTTTTGAGCTAAGAGCTATGAAGGCCGAGGAAATTATTCGCTCGATTGAGGCGGAACACCTTAAGGACAATTTACCCACCATTCACGTCGGCGATCGTATTCGCGTTGGAGTCAAAATCCAAGAAGGCGGCAAAGAACGGGTACAGCCCTATGAAGGCACGGTGATTGCCAAGCGCAATGGGGGCATTAACGAGACCATTACGGTTCGGAAAATTTTTCAAGGGGTTGGCGTAGAGCGGGTTTTCCTGCTCCATTCTCCTAGAATCATGAATATTAAAATCCTGCGACGGGGTAAAGTCAGACGCGCGAAGCTCTATTACTTGCGCGATCGCGTCGGCAAAGCCACTCGGATTAAACAACGCTTCGATCGCGCCTTGGAATAATTGGGAAAAAATTTTTGGAAAAATACTGGCATTTGCTCCCCCTTTTGCGCTAAACTAAACTGATGAACGCTTCCCAAGGATTGGGAATCTGTAGCAGGCAGATTTCTCAATCGATACTCTGAAGGTTCGCAAGCGCTCTTAGTTCAGTTGGTAGAACGCGGGTCTCCAAAACCCGATGTCGGGGGTTCAAGTCCTCCAGGGCGCGTTAAAGGCTTAAAGTTTAGATTGGGCTCAATTTTCGGATGCCAGTTTGTTAAACTGGTTAAAAGGTCTATTCCCGAGAGGGATGCCAAAAAAATTGCAGCAAACAATGACAGTCCGCCTGCGAACTGTGGAGAAAATCAGTGGAGAAAATCAACTGTGGCCAAGAAAAAATCATCAAAAAAGGACACCAGTAACAAAAAAAATAGACCTCAAAATGGCGTTCAAAAGACTAACAATTCCCCTCAAGATCGCAAAACGGTAAAAGAGACTCCTTCTCTCGAGAAGAGCAAAGAACCCGCAGCAGAGGGAAAAGATAAAAAGGAAGGATTTAATGCGGTTAAATTTTTCCAAGAATCGAAAGAGGAATTATCTAAAGTCGTTTGGCCGTCACGGCAACAATTAATTAGTGAATCTGCTGCCGTGGTCTTAATGGTGACACTGGTTGCGACTACGATCTATTTCGTCGATAATCTATTTCTCTGGTTAAGTGGCAAGGTGTTCTAGTGACCCAAAAAATAAGGTCTCAGGCCTCCCGCTTTAGCGGTCGGTACTGTTCACTGTTCACTGAAATGACCTTCTATTGTACATCTATTTGGAGGTAGCGTTTCTGCTCGCCGTTAACTCTCCGAGTCGAACGGGAGTCTCCACGCTAAAAGATTATTGACGATGAATGTAACGAGGGACGATCTCGAAGACACAAATGAAGACTTCCAAACGGAAGAAGAAAGTTTTGTACCGACGAAAAATGCGCGTTGGTATGCCGTTCAAGTCGCCTCGGGTTGCGAGAAACGGGTTAAAACGAACTTAGAACAGCGAATCCACACCTTAGACG
>JBFRWJ010000236.1:0-12261 GCA_051439525.1 Spirulina sp.
AAGCAGGGGGTTTTCATTTTCCCAAATCATACCACAAGAAAAGTAAAACCTTTGTCAATCAAAACGTTTTTTTACGACTTTTATCTCTCTCTATTTCCCCCAATTTTTAAGGTTCACCATCAAGTTAATTAATTATTGCATAAAAAGTCATAGAAATCCTGCCAATTCAGGGTTTCCATATTAAGATTGTCTTAATTTTAATTTTATTTTTTAGTTAAAATTTATTTTCTTCAATCTCTCAATTCTTAAATTAGCAACATTTTTTGCCAATCTTTTCCTAACCATGCCTGCCCCTGACTAATTGAGACAAAACCACAACTTCGATAAAGATTCATAATTAACGTTATCAATAACGAAAATTTTGCCGCCACCTGACAATTTCGTATTCTTGATTTATCTTCTTTAAATATTACATCTTTGACCCAATGCACTTGATTTTCAACTCCCCTCTCTTGGTGCGCGTTCCCAAGGTGAGGAAACCTCACCGGGGTCGCACCGCAATGTTCTTGTATTTTAAGAGCAAATATTTGCGCCGACATTTTTTGGCTACTGATGTAATATAATGTCTCATCCCATTCTTTTTTTCCTCGCCATCCTTTTCGGTTTATCCGAATTACACTTACTATATGGGGATATTTTTCATTCCCCAAACTTTCTGCATTAAATACAGATACTGTTCGAGTTACTTCACGCCCATGACAACCATCTGTTTTTTGATATTCACTGACTGAATTTTTCCTTTCTGTCAACTCCTCAATCTGAGTGTACAATTTCTTTTGATTCCTTTTTACAGTAATCAAATAATCATTTCCTGTCTCAATTATTGTGCGAGTCGTTTGTTGACTACAATGGAGTGCATCTAGAGTCAAAACCTTATTCATCCAGCCGCTTTCTCTAATTATATTGCGAACTTTAGCGTTTTCAGAACTTTTTTGACTCTCAAATTCTTCCGATTTAATTACTAATTTTGTGGCGGGACTGAATCCGGATATCACTATCAAAACATTTTGACCACTATCTTCATAGTTGGTCAAAGTATTTTTCAAGGTTTTTCCATCAATTGCTATCCAATCTGTATCCTCTTTTTTCCAGTAGTATTTCTCGACTAAATCTTCATATACAACTTTTATTTCTCGGATATTAATTCCCATCATTACTCTTCTTATTGTACTATAAGATGGGATTTTTCCTTGCGGAATACCTAGCCATTTAATCAGATTATCTTTCTCATTTTGACTGAATCTTGCTATCTGTTGATAATTCACGTTTCCCGCCATCATACCCAAAAATATAATGGCTAAAACTACCCATAATTCGTGCCTTTTACCTCTTTTTTTGCGAAAGTCCTTGATTTTTTTGAATCCTTCAATTATACTGTTCAGCATAAGATTATTTTTTGAAAAAGGTAAACCTTTCTAGATTTTATTACGAAAAGTTTACCTTTTTTTTTCTCAATTGCCCTCGACTTTGAAAACCCCCTGCTTGGGAAGGGGGAAAAAGAGGGGGGAATCGGAGTCCAAGTCCCCCATCCTTGAAAAGCGAAGTATCCTTGGGCTTTCCCCCTTAATAAGGGGGACGGGAGGGGGATTGGGGGATTTAGGGGGCGGGTGCGTAAGTCCTAAGCGGTTTGTTGCAAGGATTGCCGCTTTCGGTAATGACGTTCGGGGGTCGCAGTGAAGACAGTAGGGAAAGAAGCAGCAATGCTCGACCAGAGTTCAAGGAGCAAACCAATGAGCGACTACAACGTTAAGAATCGATACGACGCGCAAGATCTCCTCAAAAAACCCGGTGAAGGAGAACGGACAGCGACAGATATGATTATCATGGCCCGGGCTCGCGATATGGGGGGTGATTTCTCGGTGATGGAGGGGGTTATCGAACCTAAAAATCTGCTCTCCCCCCACACTCACAAGTTTGAAGATCAACTGGTTTACGTGATTACGAGCGAATTGGTCTTCGAGATCGGAGGTGCTGATGGGATGACGTTTACGGCTCCTGCTGGCAGCTACGTGCAAAAACCGCGAGGCATCATGCACTGTTTCTGGAATGCCACGAATACTCCCGCTCGTTATATCGAACTTTCGGGTCGGGATGGTTTTGAAGGGTTCGTCGATTCCAAGCAGCAAGGGGATCTCAAAAGTACCCTCAATGCAGAACGAGATTGGGGGATGATTATGCACGTCGATGAAATTCCTCGGCTCATCAAGGACAATAACCTCACCGGACTGGCAATGTCGGAAACCACCCACTTGCCCAGTATGCCGGATCTGCCAGCACCGCTTGCCATGCTTTTGAATACTTTGGACTTAAATTAGAGCGATCGGTCTCAAAAGCGAACATTTTACAAGCGATCGCTATTCGCTCCCAACAAAGCGATCGCTCACCAAACCCTATAGTTGCAATTCGTGACCGCAAACCCATCCCGATTTTCTCAACCAATGGAATCAAGTCGGCGATCGCTTGGCAGATGAAGCGGTGAAACATCTTTACGAACATCATCTCCTCGATCGCGATTTAGAGGGGCGACGGGTGACTCTATCCATCCCGGTGTCGAAGGTTTTACCCCAAAAAGGAACTTAAATTCCTCCTTGTCACAGTTGGATCGCCCCGAGGGGAAAATCTGGATAGGTGACGATCGCTCTCAATGCTATGCTACAACGAGAAGAGTGATTTTCTCTGCCAATTCTACATTTCATGGTTTCTCTGACCGGATACGAGAATTTTGTGCAAATTTACGAGAGCGTTAATTCGCAAGTCTATCGCGCTCGTAGAATTAGCGATACGTCTACTGCCACGCTACACGAACGCCAACCGGTTATCCTGAAATTTCTCAAACGAGACTATCCCACCTCGGAGCAAATTCGCCGCTACAAACAAGAATATCACCTGACTTGCCAGTTAGACGCTCCCGGCATTATTAAAGCCTATAGCTTGGAACAATGGCAACGAAGCTATGCGATCGTCCTCGAAGACTTTGGAGGGATTTCTCTCCAACAGTGGCTCAAAAAGCGGAAAACCTTGGAACTCCAAGAATTTTTAGAGCTGGCGATCTCGATGACTGAAAGTCTGGGACAAATTCACGATCGAGATATTATTCACAAAGATATTAATCCCGCCAATATTGTTGTTAATCCGGAAACGAAAGAACTAAAAATCATTGATTTTGGCATCTCCACCCAACTCAATCGCGAAAATCCCACTCTGAAAAATCCTAATGTTTTAGAAGGGACACTCGCTTATATTTCCCCAGAACAAACCGGAAGAATGAATCGAGTCCTCGATTATCGCACTGATTTTTATTCTTTAGGCGTAACCTTTTACGAACTCCTAACGGGAAAACTTCCTTTCACTTGCCGAGATCCCCTCGAATTGATTCACTGTCACATTGCTAAATCTCCCCCTGTTATCAGTCACCAGTCACCAGTCACCAGTCACCAGGCAGCGCTTAAGCCGGAACCTGAGTCCGGCTTTAAGAGCGCTTGGGGGATGGCGAGGTTTCCTCGCCATATCCAACCAAGTAAGACGCACTGCCCCGAAGGGTCACCAGTTATCAGTTATCAGTTATCAATACCTAAAATTATTGAAGATATTGTGATGAAGTTGATGGCGAAGAATGCTGAAGATCGCTATCAAAGTGCTTATGGATTAAAAGCGGATTTGGAAGAGTGTCGCCGACAATTAGAAGAAACCGGGAATATTACTCATTTTCTCTTGGGTCAACAGGATATTAGCGATCGCTTCCATATTCCCCAAAAACTCTACGGACGGGAAAAAGAAATTGAGACGTTACTCGCAGCATTCAACCGCGTGACTGAAACGGGAACCGTGGAATTAATGTTAGTTTCGGGTTATTCCGGCATTGGTAAATCTGCATTAGTTCAAGAACTTTATAAACCCATTACAGCAAGTCGAGGTTATTTTATTTCCGGGAAATTCGACCAATTTCAACGCAATATTCCTTATTCCGCGATCGTTGCTGCCTTTCGCGGATTAATCGGGCAATTATTGGGAGAAAACGCACAACAATTGCAAGTTTGGCGAGAAAAACTCTTGCAAGCATTGGGAAATAACGGTCAAATTATTATTAATGCGATCCCGGAAGTCGAACTGATTATCGGCAAACAATCCCCCATTCCCGTATTAGGCGCAAATGAGACAGAAAATCGATTTAATCTGGTTATGGGGAATTTTATTCGCGTTTTTTGTCATCGCGAACATCCTTTAACTCTGTTTCTCGACGATCTTCAATGGGCAGATTTAGCCACCTTAAAACTACTGGAACGAATATTAGTGGGAGGTCAAACTCAATACCTCCTGCTCTTGGGGGCATATCGCGATAATGAAGTTTCTCTCGGTCATCCTTTAGCGATCGCTCTCGAAAAACTCCAGCCCAACAATGCCACGATCGCAGAGCATAATCGCAGCCGTATCGCCACAATTACCCTCGCACCTTTACCCGAAGACCAAATTGCTCGTTTAATCGGAGAGACGTTGCACAAAACGCCAGAAAATCTTCGCGATCTGGCTCGGTTAGTCCAAGAAAAAACGGGGGGAAATCCTTTCTTCGTCAATGAATTTTTACAGGCACTATATCACGAAAACTTACTGCAATTTCATCGTCAAGAAAGAAGTTGGCAATGGGACATAGAAGTCATTAAAAGAAGGGGATTTACCGATAATGTGGTAGAATTGATGGTGGAGAAACTGCAAAAATTACCGCCATCGGTACGAGAAATTTTATCGCTTTCCGCTTGTTGGGGCGCAGAGTTTGACTTAAAAATCTTAACGCGGGTGGAGCAAAAAACAGAGGGGGAAATCTTTGCATTATTAAAAAAGGCTCTCCATCGCCACTTTATTTTGCCCTTGTCCGAACCCGATGAAAACCTGGTGATTCAATCCTATCAATTTGCTCACGATCGCATTCAACAAGCTGCCTATACTCTCATTTCTGAGGAAGAACGAGCAGAAAAACACGTCGCGATCGGACACACCCTCTTAGCAACAACCTCGGAACGCGAACGAGAAGAAAAGCTCTTCGAGATTGTCGATCAACTCAATCAAGGGAGAGAGATTTTAAGCGATCGAGAAGAACGAGAAAAACTAACTCGCTTAAACTTGCAAGCCGGATGCAAAGCGAGAGAAGCTAACGCCTATGCTGCCGCGAGCGCCTACTTGGATGCGGGGATATCTCTCCTCGAAAGGAATAGCTGGCAGACTCAGTACGAACTCACCCTCAATCTTTATCAAGAAGCAATGAAAGCCGCTTATCTCAACGCAGAGATCGAACGGATGGAAGCATTAGCAGAGATAATTGCCAAAGAAGCCAAAACCCTCCGCGATCGCCTCGAATTGGGGAAAATTAAAATCGATGCCTATACCAATCAAAGACGCAATATGGAAGCCTTGACTGCGGGTTTAGAGAGTCTTGCGATGGTGGGGATAGAGTTTCCCCAAGAGTTTATTGCTTCAGATTTTGCACTCCCTCCAGACGATTCATCTCTCATGCAAAATCCCTTTACCCGCCGCCTTTTAGTTTTCCTCGCCAAAATCGTTCCCAGACAGTATTTAACCACTCCTACTTTGTTTCCTCTCTTCATCTTAAAAGAATTAATCGAAACGCAAACCCTCATCGGCGATCGCCAACCTGCCGATCTCGCGAACTTGCCTCCAATGCAAGATCCAATTGTTCGCGAGGCTTTAACCCTTTTAGTTAAAATTGCTCCCGCGATCTATTCCACAGTTCCAGCTTTCTTACCTCCGATCGCTTGCAAACAAATTGAACTTTCGATCGCTCATGGGAATGCTCCAGTTTCTGCTTTTAGCTATGCAGGTTACGGCATGATGCTCTGTGGCTTTGGAGAATTTTCTACGGGTTACGAATACGGTCAACTGGCTTTAAAAATGCTTTCTCAATTCAACAACAAACAGTTTGAAGCAGCTATTCTTTTTGTAGTTTATCGATATATAAATCATTGGACAAGTCATCTAAGAGAAGCAATTGAGCCATTAAATCGCGCTTTTAAAGTTGGCTTAGAAACGGGGGATCTGTCTTATGCCGGTTATGCGAATAACGGTTATTTTGCGTACCTTTATTTTAGCGGTCGAGAGCTTTCAAAAATAGAGCGAGAACTCCAACATCATAATAAGATATTAGAGGCAATCGGTCAAAAAAATGCTTTAAACTATAATCTCCTCTTGTGGCAAGGCATTTTAAATTTACAAGGAAAATCGCAACATCCTTATCGGTTAATCGGAAAAGCAATCGATGAGCGCTCGTTATTTATCTCTTCTCAAAAAAAACAAAATGAAGTCAGTCTCTTTATTTTTTACACGACCAAAGCAACACTTTGCTATTTATTTGAAGAATTTAATGAAGCTCGCAAAATGAGTAATTTAGCTCAACAATATTTAACAATGGCAACCCGAAGTTTTGTGAGTATAATCTGGTGTTTTTATAATTCTTTAGTTCATTTGCCCCGCGATCGATCGCCGATCGCAAAGACTCAAGATTTGCCAAATGACAAGCATAAGATGTTTTTATCTATAGTGAGAAAAAATCAAAAAAGTTTAAAACGTTGGGCTAAATCAGCACCGATGAATTATTTACATAAATTTTATCTCGTGGAAGCCGAATATCATCGAGTGATTGGAGACAAAGCCAAAGCCATCGAACTGTATAATCAAGCTATTTCTGGCGCTCGAGAAAATAAATATATCCAAGAAGAAGCCCTCGCCAACGAACTGGCTGCCAAATTTTATCTCGATTGGGGTCAAGAAAAAGTGGCTGGCGTTTATCTGATGGAAGCTCATTATTGCTATTCTCGTTGGGGAGCGATCGCTAAAGTCAAACACCTCGAAGAAAACTATCCCCAACTGTGTCAATCTCAAACCGAGAAAACTTCTCCGAGTGTAACATTCAATCCTCACATTACGAGTGAATCGACTGAAAATAATACTTTAGATTTAGCGACAGTTATCAAATCTACAAATGCGATTTCCAGCGAGATTGTTTTGGAGAATTTGTTGTCAACTTTAATGAATATTCTCGTGGAAAATGCCGGAGCAGAACGCGGAATTTTAATTTTACCTCGGGGCGAACATTTATGGGTTGAAGCGAGTAAAGAAGCAGATTCTAAGAAAATTTCGGTTTTACAGTCCTTGGCGATCGAAGCATTTGCCAAACTATCCTCAAAAATTGTCCATTATGTCGCTCGCACCGGTGAAACTGTCGTTTTAAACGATGCTGCTGTTGAAGGCAATTTTACGGATGATGCTTATATCCAACAGTATCAATGTCAATCGATCGCCTGCACGCCGCTCATCAATCAAGGCAAACTTCAAGGCATTATCTATTTGGAAAATAATCTAACGACAGGCGCATTTACTCGCGAACGCATGGCACTGTTGCGAACCCTCGCGACTCAAGCGGCAATCTCCCTAGAAAATGCCCGACTTTATACCAATATGGCGGCGTTAAACCGTGCCTACAAACGATTTGTTCCCAGTCAGTTTTTACAGTTCTTAGAAAAAGAGAGCATTCTGGATGTAGAACTCGGCGATCGAGTCCAGTTAGAAATGTCGGTTCTCTTTTCTGATATTCGTGGGTTTACAACCTTATCCGAACAGATGACTCCTCAAGAGAATTTCCAATTTATTAATGACTATTTGTTTCAGATGGAATCGGCGATTGTCGAAAATAAAGGCTTTATTGATAAATACATTGGTGATGCGATTATGGCTCTGTTTGGCGGCAATGCAGATAACGCGGTACAAGCCGGGATTATGATGTTAGAACGACTGCAAATCTACAATCAAGAGCGCGTGAATTCGAGCCGTCAACCGATTGATATCGGCATTGGAATAAATACTGGTTCTTTGATGTTAGGGACGGTAGGAGGAAAGAATCGCATGGATACGACGGTAATTAGTGATGCAGTTAATCTTGCCTCACGAATAGAGAGTTTGACCAAAAACTATGGCGTTTCTCTATTAATTACCGAACAAACATTTTCCCGACTGCTCGCTCCTTCAAGCTATGCAATCCGAGCGATCGATACGGTTAAAGTGAAAGGAAAATCGGAATTTGTCACAGTTTATGAAGTGTTTGATGCCGACTTGCCAGAAATTAAAGCCGGGAAGTTAGAAAATCTATCCCTTTTTCAGAAGGCATTAACCCTTTATCAAGCAGGAGAATTAGAGTCTGCGAAGGCTTTATTTGCCACTTATTTGGCTCGCAATGAGAGCGATCGCGTTGCTCAAATTTACTTAGAACGATGCCAAAAATCACTGAAACAATGAAGTAAACTTTCAATTGTTTGCTCCTCTAAATTTTCTAAATCGATCGCGCGTTCGGCGGGTTGAAATAAACGAGTTAACGAACGAGAATAAGCCGGATCGTAATAATTTAAAAGTAAATCTTTGACCAAAACCCGCCATTCTTGGCGATCGCACCATTCTAACCACTGTTGTAATCGTTCTTTCCCGCAGCGCGATTTGAGGCGCTGTAATTTCTCTTTGAGAAGCTCGGGATGTTCGGTAAAATGGGGATATTCCTGTAATAATCCCGTCACTCGTTCCTCGATAGGCAAGCGGATCTCAATGCAAGGAGACTGTTTCATTTTTTCCCATAATTCTTGGGGGAGATGAATTTTACCGATTTTATGACTTTCCGACTCGAGCCAAACCGTTTTCTCGCGATCGCAACGTTGCAACTGTTGCAGAAGTAAACTTTCAAAATACTTTTGAGAGGGTTGAGACTCGGGGCGATCGTGCCATTCTTGACCCAATAAAGAACCGCGATGTTTTGCCAGTTTTTCTAAGTCTAAAATTTGTCTCCCTTGTTGAGCCATTCGCTGTAAAATTCGTGTTTTTCCCGTTCCCGTCAAGCCGCACAAAATCTTATAATGAAACTTTTGTATTACATTTTTCAAGTGTTCGCGGACGTAAGCTCGATAAGTTTGATAGCCGCCTTCGAGGACGGTAACTTGCCAGCCAATTTGTGTTAAAACTAACGCCAAACTTTGAGAACGCTGTCCTCCTCGCCAACAATAAATTAAAGGGGAATAATCTCCACTTTTATTGGCAAAATGAGACTGTAAATAACGCGCAATATTTTGCGTAACTAAAACCGCACCGATTTTTCGGGCTGCAAAAGGAGAAACTTGTTGGTAAATCGTCCCCACTTTCGCCCGTTCTTCGTTATTGAGAACGGGGAGATTAATTGCTCCCGGAATGCGATCCTCTGCATATTCTCCCTCGGAACGAACGTCAATAATTTCGCTGTAGGTTTGATTCCAAGGTTCTTGGGTTGAAAGCGGCGATCGCATCGATTCTCATCCTTCAATTAAATCTTTATAGGGTGAGCGATGCCCACCGCAATTCGCACTAATATCCTAATGTTAGCGCACCCGATCGCCGAGGATCCGAGGCTCCTGCTAAGCGATCGCCTATCTTCATAATACTCTGGGTACTGCCCATCACGTTTTTACGAACAATTTCGTACCCTTTTTGTTGCAGTAAGGCGAGGGTATCGGGGCTCAATCCTTCTTCAACTCTTAATTCATCGGGCAACCATTGATGATGAATTCGGGGGGCATTGGTGGCTTCAGCAATGTTCATTTGATGGTCGATAAGATTGAGAATAACTTGTAAAGTGCTGGTAATAATGCGACTTCCTCCCGGACTTCCCGTCACTAAAAAGACTTCTCCATCCTTCATAATAATTGTTGGGGTCATCGAACTTAACATTCGTTTTTCTGGCGCGATCGCATTAAATGCGCCGCCAATTAAACCGAAGTTGTTAGGAACGCCCGGTTTGGCAGAAAAATCATCCATTTCGTTATTTAATAAAATTCCCGTCCCCGGTACGGTAATTCCCGTGCCAAAGTTCATATTTAAGGTATAAGTATTAGCGACAGCATTGCCATACCGATCTATAACAGAATAATGCGTAGTTTCGTTACTTTCTCGCCAAAAAATAGACGGATTTCCGGGAGCAATCTCCTGACTGGGAGTCGCTCGACTCGAACTAATTTTTGCGCGCAAATTATTGGCATATTGTTTGGAGATTAAACTCGCTTTAGGAATGTCAACAAAATCTGGATCGCCTAAATATTTGGAGCGATCGGCGTAAGCCAATTTCATGCTTTCTGCCATTAAATGAATGGTTTGGGCGCTATTATGACCTAATTCTCTCAGGGGATAGGGTTCGAGTAAATTTAAGAGTTGAATTAAATGAACCCCCCCAGAACTCGGAGGCGGCATAGAATAGATTTCATAACCGCGATAAGTTCCGCCTACGGGTTGGCGAATGACGGGTTGATAGGCAGCTAAATCTTCTGTCGTAATTAAACCGCCATTGGCTGCCATTTCTGCCGCGATCGCTTCGGCAATTCCCCTCCGATAAAAGGCATCGATTCCTTCTTTAGCAATTAATTTTAAACTGTTCGCTAAGTCTGTTTGAATTAATCTTTCGCCTGCTTGATAAGGCGTTCCATCTTCATGATAAAATATAGCGGCACTTGCCGGATAACGCGTTAAACGATCTTTTTCGGACAGCAAAACACTAGCTAAAGATTGCTTGACAATAAAGCCATTTTCTGCTAGATTAATTGCAGGCTGTAGCGCGCGTTCTAGAGAAATCGTGCCGTATTTTTCTAAAGCCAAAACCAATCCGGCGACAGTCCCCGGAACGCCGACGGAAAGATGGCTAAAGCGAGATTTTTGCGGATCTGCCTCCCCATTTTCATCGAGAAACATATCGCGAGTGGCTGCTTTGGGGGCTTTTTCTCGATAGTCGATCGCAATCGTTCGATCGGCATCTTTATTGGCATTTGGGTTGGTATCGGCGAAATGAACGAGCATGAATCCCCCACCCCCAATATTCCCGGCATTGGGTAAAGTCACTGCGAGAGTAAAACCAATGGTAACGGCTGCATCGATCGCATTGCCCCCTTCTTTTAAAACTTCCAATCCCGCTTGGGTGGCTAAGGCTTCTTGAGTTGCCACCATACCATTTTCCGCCGTGACGGGATGGAAGCGATCGCGGAAACTAAAAATTGGCGTATCTTGCGCCCGAACCCGATGAATGCAAGGATTGGCAAAGATACTGAAAAAGAGGACGAGAAGGAATGAAATAATATTGCGGCGTTTGAATAAGAAGAGACGCATAAAATTGAGAGACTCGGCAATCGGCTTTTATTCTATTTATCATGAAATTGTTGCGTTAGCGATTTTTTAATTTTGAACGGCAAATATTTCTTGACGGCTTTGAGTTTGATTTTGAGTGTAGGGGGCGGTTTAACGGCTTGTAGCAGCAATCCCAACACTCGAGGTTGGTTTGCTCCAGATCCCCAATTGCAAGCGGATTCTACCGCCTTAGAACCCGCTCCGACTCCTTCTTCTCAACCGACTCCCACAAAAGTTCCTCAACCAACCCCTACCAAGGTGAAGGAAAATCGACTTCCGCCCAATTTTCCTCAAGCGATTCCCATTTACGATCGCGCAAAATTACTAGAATCTCAATATTGGATAGCAGAAATTAAAGGAGAAACACGCTGGCAAACCGAAGTCGATCGCGATGCGATCGCGGAATTTTATCGGCGAGAACTCGAGGAGAAGAATTGGGCGATCGAGACTTCTGAATCCGATTTATTAATTGCCCGTCAAGATAATCTGAATATTAAACTCTCAATTACGTCTCCCTCGGAATTCGATCCGAAAACCATTTTTCTGATCGAGTACGCGATCGATTTACCGGAAGCAAACTTACTCGCGAGAGAATCCAAACCCGAAGAGAGTCAAGATGCACTCAAAGCCGATAATTCTTTACCCAAACCCGAAGAGAGCCAAGATGAACTCAAAGCCGATAATTCTTTAGATTTAACACCCGTTTCTTCTCAAGTTCGCGGTTATATTGAAGACTTAGCTGCGTTAGGCGTATTATCGGCAAATTTTGACCCCAATAAAACGGTTACTCGGCGAGAATATGCCCGATGGCTGTTTGAAACACACAATCAATTGTATCGCGATCGCCCCACCCAACAAATTCGCCCCGTCAATAGTGCCAGTCAACCCGCTTTTGGGGATATTAAAGCAAGCGATCGCGATTTTGCTATCATTCAAGGGTTAGCAGAAGCGGGAATTATTCCCTCCCGTTTGACTCAAGATACAGAGGCATTATTATTTCAACCGGATGCCCCTCTGACGCGAGAAACATTGATTTTTTGGAAAGTTCCCCTCGATCTTCGTAAAGCCTTACCC
>JBFRWJ010000237.1:0-6345 GCA_051439525.1 Spirulina sp.
GTGCTGAAGATGAGACAAAATTCAGACCTTGAGGGAGTAAATTTTTGACCTGAATAGCAGTTGCAGCACCGGAACCTTTATTAGTTAGGGTTAATTGGATTGTCACCAGATCGCCAACTTTAGCACGAGGTCGATCCACACTCATAGCTAACTCCAAATCCGCCGGAGAAGGAATGGTCGCACTAACTGGATGCTGTAGTATCAGTGAATTATTCAGAACGTTAGAATCGGTTTGAGAATTTTGAACAGAAGCGGTGAAAGTTAGTGTCCCTGCGGTGATAATATCTCCAGAAATTGAGACAGTCTTTGATTCTCCTGCATTGATGCTTCCCAAGTTAGCTGTAATTGTATTAATATCGATCTGGCCTTCGCTAGTGATGATATTTTGCAGCCCTGAAGGAGGAGAAGCATTTAAAACAACTTCAGTGGCGGTACTCGTACCGTTGTTAGTAATTAAAAAGTCATAGCTCAGTCGATCTCCAATTTTTAGAGGTGTATTTGTAGAAACGGCTGTCAATGAAAGATCGGCTGAAGCTGTCGAGGGTTCTATTGATGTAACTAATATACTGGTATTATTATTGATTGAAGGATCGAACGTCTGACTAGAAGCACTGACCGTATTAGAGATTGTTGTTGGTGTTGCAGGAGCTTTAACAACTATCTCTAAACTTTTAGTCTCGCCACTCCCAAGATCGCCCAAGTTAAAAATAAGCTCATCTTCAGACTGTTGAGATGGAGCGATACTAGCAGAAATAAATGTCACTTCAGATGGCAAGGAATTTGTTAAAACAACTCCTTTTGATGTAGAATTTCCTTCGTTTTTGACTGCAATTTTGTAAGTGAAATTATCTTCAATCACTGCTGCGTCAGAACTAATCGTGCTAGTTACAGCAATATCTACGGATTCTGTTATTTTAACCTTTCCGGTAGAATAATCACTAAAAACAGGAACATTCTCGTCATCCATAATTAGAGCGTAGATATAGTATTCTCCTGTTGGAACTCCCTCTGTATTCCAAGTAAAACTATCTACCCCATCATTCTCGACAAGACTATCCGTGAGGAGAATACCATCTAGTCCCGTATTGTCATCATCGTAGAAGAGTTGAATCTTTGCCGTAGAATCTGAATCTAAAGCATTGAAACCAATGTTAACACTACCATTACTGGAAATATCCGATATAGGCGAGGTAATTTCTATTGTCGGGGCAATAGAATCACGAATCGCATGATAGTCAATAGTGCCAAGTCCTGTTGAATCGACAACGACAATATCCCATATACCCGGTGATGGATTGGGAATTGCGATCGCTCGAGTATCTTCATCCGTAAAATCTGGAACAATTGTAAAGTTATTGGCAGCAAAGTCTACTTCATCAATGAATGCACCCGTGGGAGTCTTAATCCGAACCTTTGTATTCGGATTGGCATTTTCCCAATCCGCCGATAAAACAACCCATTCAGTCCCCGTTTCTACATCAAAGCTATTGGTTTCGGGAATATTTCTAGCACCAATGAATTCAAATTGGCCATCAAAGGACCCCTTCACTCCCGCAGTAATTGTTATGGTACTAAACACAAGAGGAATATTAAATTGTCCCCAACCTGCGGCAAAATCATCGGAAGAGTTCCCATTATTACTAAAATCAAAGGCATAATCCCCCGAGGCAAGAGATTTCCCTCCAATCACAGGAATCGACTTAGGGACATTAACTGAGGCTTGTCCTCCAAATTTAATATCAAATGCAGAAGTAGCAGTAAAACTACTATTGGTCGTTATAGTTCCATCCAGAATTGAAAAATTACTCTTTGTTTTTAAAAACCCTTTATTCCAATTTAGAGTCGTGTTTCCATTAGCATTAGCGATCTTATCATCAATAAGAGTAAGTTTTCCACTCCCACTAAGTTCATTGGGATTAACTTTAACATCTAAGTCAGCTTTAATTAGAGACCCTCCTAGAAATTTGGGTCCCCCACTGAGATCGACTCCTCCCTGAAATTCAATGAGATTTGAGTCAGAAGGTGCTAGATTTCCTATAGAACCATCAACTCCATTGAGAAAAATGCCTGTAGTTCCAACAGGTACTCCGGGATCTGGCAAAGTCACGCCAGCAGAAATTCCATCCAGTTGAAGGGGATCGATCATAAAATCTAACCCTAACTTTGCACCAACATTTTTAGGTGGGACAGTTTTTCCCCAAGGGAAAGTCACACCCACTTCACCCCCGACTTTATTAGCGATAGTATCTAAAGTTATTTTTGCTTCTTCTAGTCCCCAACCTCCCGGCAAACCAACATTTTTGACAGACAAAGAACCTTTGACATCCGCTTTACCATCACGAACTTGAATGAAATTCTTTCCTGATAAATCTGCTTCAAGAGTAGGCTTTTCAGATTTCGTAAATTTTGAGAGAGAAAGTTTTCCCTGTAATTTTAGAGTATCATCAGGGGCTGAGTAGCTAATACTCAAATCTGAAGCTCCTATTTCAGCTAAATTGAAAAGTTTGAAACTTCCAAGATCGGGCAATTTGACTTTGCTACTCGCTCCAAGTTGTACTCCATTATTGCTAATAATTAAAGCATCGGGTTTGACATTAGCATTAGAACTGGGAATACCATCAGGTAATAGAGTAACTTTGATGGCACTCCCCGTAATTTCTTCAGGTAAAGAGAATTCTGTCCCCAGTTTAATGTCATTCTGGTCTAAAAAGATGCTCTTAAAGTCAACATCCAAGCCTCCCAATTTGAAATCATTAGCTATATTACCTTTCTCTTTAAATGAGCTACTTCTGGCTGAACTGAAAGGGATCGTAAAATCCCCTTGAAACAGAGGAGAAGAAACATTACCAATTTTGGAAAAAACTGTCCCATTGGTGACTCTAATTTCTTTATCATCATATTCTACTGTTCCATTTGCCACTCGAATTAGCTCAGGATTTCCATCGGTTCTACCAATGATGACTGTCCCATCAAATTCACAGTCACCATCACCATCACTATCTTTAAACTCACCTCCAACTGCCTCAATTTTTAGAGGAGTAGTATCGGAACAAGATTCGGTCGTTACGAAAAAGTTCCATGCAGTTCCTTCTTCTGGAGCCGTAACCTTGACTTCTATAGAGTTTTCTTCTCCTCTAGGAATAGTTACTGTTCCACTACGACTGCCAGAAACTAGACCACCAGTATCAAAAATATTCTTCCCTTCGTAGCGAATTGTAAATTGATCGGGTATACTAAAATGCTCGTAAGAATACTTAACAGTCACATTACCTTTGTTCGTTTGATTGCTTGGTAAGGGATCTAACTGGATGGTTTGATTTGTTCCCCCTTCGCCACCACTGCCTGAAATACTCGCCTTCTCAATCTGAATAATTCGATCATCCAAAGTAATTGTTACGATATCATCCTCAATCGCGATTCCTTGAATTTCCTGTGATGTTAGCGTTTCACCTCGAACAAACGCTGAAAACATAGCGCCTTCGTCACCTAGAGTATCTAGAAGATTTAATTGAGCATCAATAAAATGACCGTACTCCTCTAACAAAATTGCATTGATTGCGTCTGGAGAACTCCTTTCCAATAACTCTTGGGCAAGATAGATTCTCCCCGTGTCTTGAGAAAATGCACCATACGCCCCATCCAACTCATCTATTGTACGAACTTCAATTGCCGGAAAAAATGCCTCTCCTGCTGTCCAATCACTTTGCAGGTCAACTAGGTTATGTCCTTCTCCAAAAACTTGAGTCATTTGGTTCACAAAATCTCGAGTTTTGGCAAAGTCTTGCAACTTCCCTCTCGCCAAATCTTGAGCTAATTCCAAGATCAATAATGGAGACTTATTATTTTCTACAAAAGAGGTAAATTCCAACTCTTCGCGTAGTTGGCTTGAAAAAATGCTGTTGTTCACCATTGCTTAACATCTCTCCGTGAAGATACCGACATTTTAGTGCAAACAAAACCAAATCGGCAAATTTGATCGCATTAGATCATAAAACTTCTGAAAGTCTTACTAAATAAACCTTTTCTAATTTTCTCCAGATAAAGTTTCAAAAAAGTTAGAAAATATGAATAGATACTCAAGTAAGTTTACAAAAATTTACAATCTGTCATATCCAAATTCCTTATTCGTTTTGCTGGTTCGTTCAATGCTGTAATCATGCCCCCTCTGAAAATTCCTTAAAAATTATCCAACTGAATTCGCTTCTCCTCAACCCTTCGCATCTCCTTCCCATCCCAACAAACCTGCATCCGACGTAAAGCCATTTCCCCTTCCAATTGATTGACATCCAGACAAAAACTCGCCCAAACGGGTTTCGTCGAACTGCGAGAAACAAGCGGCACATTGGGAGGGAGATGGGGATCGAGATACTGCATCCAAAGCCGCTTCCAACCTTCCTCGCTTTCCCCATAAACCACATAAGCACAGCCCAAACGCCCGCACATTCCCTCCGCATTAAAATCCACCCAAACCAAACGGGGGTTCGAGACCATTTCGGAAATTCGCACCCGCCCTTCCAACCTCGAAATCGGTACAGTGGAATTGTCCTCGATAATCTCCTCCAAGACGGGGCGATCGAAGTAAGACTCGGCAGATTGCCACCGCATCACCTCCCTTCCCCCACAACTCCCTAACAGCCAAACCGCTACAAGCAACGCGATCGCCCGAGCGAACCATTTCCCTGTCCTCACTCTAACGCCCTCCTTTAACAACAACATTGCCCGGAATTTCGATGCCCAACTGCCGCAACGCCCATACTTCCTCCTCCCACCATTCCACGGCATTCTCCCCTTCTGCCGCCTCATTCACCTGCTGTTGCAACCCTTCTCGCCCCAATCGTTCCAACTCCCCGCGATAGAGTGCGAGAGTCAACTGGCGACCGATTTCCCGCTCTCCGAGAATTTCAGAGAGAGAGACATCGCTGCCGCTAATATCGAGGAACTCTTGGGTGCAATCTCCTCCACCCACGGGACGAGACACCACCAAAGGATCGGGGAAGAGAGTATCGGGTTGATAGAGGTGGAGCAACACATACTCCTTCCCTTCGTATTGAGTCGAACCGACAATCTCGCTGCGGGCAAAAAAGCCGTTCCAATCGGGAATGCAGGCTTGCAACGCCTCAACCGTCACCCCGGCAGAAGAGCGATCGCCCGTCCCGATCGCCAACAATGCCGTTACCAGTGCCATTGCCAACCACTGCCAAACACGCTTAACGTTCATTTCATACCTCCTAAAAACGAATCAAACTTTGAGGATCGATCGCTGCTCCTTTGGGAGTGCGCCAATCCGAACCGTTGTAGCGATATACGCCAAAATCTAAGTGCGGTCCCGTGCCGTATCCTGTCGCCCCAGATAAGCCAATTCGCTGCCCCTGACTTATCTGCTGCCCCACTCTCACCTCGATCGCATTGAGATGGGAATAGCGAGTTTTCATGCCATTGCCGTGGTCGATAACAATGGTTTTACCGTAACCGTCCCACCATTCCGCACCAATGACCGTGCCGCCATCTGCTGCTTTAATGGGAGTATTCATGGGAGTGCCGAGATCGACGGCTGGATGATACTTACTGCACCGAGCGCAGGGTCGAGAACGAGGACCGAATCCGCTCGTAATGGGATAACCCGGAGCGGGGTTAATCAATCGTCCCGTTGCTCCCGTTCCTTTCGTATCGGGTTGAGTCGTATCCGCGCTCTCTTTGGGGAGTATCGCGCTGCAATCGGGATTTCCTCCCCTAGCGTTGTAATACTTCCTTGCCTGTACTCCATAACCGTAGAGGCTCAAACGCCCATGCGCGTCGCTGTAACCCGCATCCACCTTCGATCCCGAACCTCCAAACCATTTCTGCGTTACTCGCTCGATGAGGCGATCGCCCGTAAAATTCCCGCCACTCCGGGGGTCGGTTTGCCGTTTCGTTTGCTCGATTAAATTTCTCACCTCCGACTGAAACGCCCGCTCTTGCGCTTCGGGGGGATAATATCGCATGATTTCGGCTTGGGTGGGACGATAGCCGGAATTGAGCTTGTCGAGCCATGCTTTCCCTCCCGATACTTGCGACACCTCGTTTCGCATCATGGCAGTGTAGCTCATGGTTTGATACTTGCCGATCGCCCTGCCGCAATTGCGTCCGCCATCCGCACAGGTGTAAATGCCCGTTGCCATATATCCCCCACTCCCGCGAGACTCGATGGATGCAATGGCCTCAGACAGTCCATCGAGAGAAATTCCTTCCACCTCATTCCCACTACACCGTCGGCGCTTGGGTTGGGGGCGATACTGCTGGTGATATTCCTTCTCATAGCGCTTTTGGTAGGTCTCCGCTCTTTCCGAGGCTTCTGCAAGTTTGCTG
>JBFRWJ010000238.1:0-6409 GCA_051439525.1 Spirulina sp.
AATTAACCCTTTGTAGCCAATATCCGAGACAAATTTTCCCCATAATTTAACATAGTCGTACCAAGTCTCGTCATCGATCGTCACCCGCACGTCGAGACTGCTGGCTTTGGCTTCTGTTTTGGTCGCAAATTCCCCCCGCAACCACCGTAAAGCCGCTTCTTGATTGTCGCGATTCTCCTCTCGATAACCCTGCCAATAAGAGATAATGACATTGGCAAAATCAAAACCGTGAACTAAGTCTTCTAAATTATCGATAACCTGGCGAATTTTATTCTCAACTTGTTCGTCAAACACTTCATCTCCAGGAAGCTTTCCCGTCGCTTGAGCCACTCGGGATAAAATACTGCTCGTCCACTTTTCTAAAATTAACGCGATCGCGCCCCCGTTCGGAGACGTTCGCGTGGCAATATTTTTCATGAGTTCCCGATAGGTGGCGATCGCTTGATGTTTGCCCCCTGCTAGGCGTAATTCTGGGGATAAATCTGCATCCGCGACGACAAATCCCCGTTCCATGGCCAAGTTGCGAATTAATTGCAGCATAAAACTTTTACCGGCACCGTAGCGTCCGACAATGAAGCGAAAAGAGGCACCGGCTTCCGCAATATTCTCGAGATCCCGAGCGATCGCGCCGATTTCTTGTTCCCGTCCCACGGCGATATGTTCCAAACCCACCCGAGGGACGACACCCGCAGCTAAGGCATTAATTAAAGCAGTCGAGACGCGCTTGGAGAGCTTTGGCATTGATTGAACTCCTCGATGATTTTCCCTAGATTATTCTCCCTCTGAAACCGCCAGCAAGGCGGCAAATTGTGCGGCGATGGGTTCGGTTATTGCCGAGGCATATTCTTCGTGAATTGCAGGGATTCCCACCCCTCCATTCGATTCAAATAGAGTATCGCCTAATGTATTGAGTGCCTTCTCGTTTAAGGCTTCAATTAAGACTTCCGGCATGGTTGCCTGTCGATTGACAATGGCCTTTAACTGTTTCTCATCCTTTTCTAAAATTGCTTTTAAGGCGGCTTTCTCATTATCGTTCAATTCTTGGGTAAAGTCCAGCCACTCGGGGGGTAAATCAAGGGCAGATTTTGCCGCTCTCCTGCCATTTTTTGCGGCTTTGGGTTTATTTTTATTTTTCTTCAGGGATTTAATTTCATTTTGCAATTGTTCGAGGCGATCGCGTTTTTCCACGAGGATAGTTTCCAAACTTTGTTTCTCTTTTTCGAGAGAGGATAAAGATAGGGCAAATTGTTCTTGGATTTCTTGAAGGTGTTTGAGTTTGGCTTGGGCCTCCTGAATATTGCGTTCGAGTTGCTTTTTCTGTTCTTTGAGTTGGAAAACCTGTTGTTGAATGACGTTTCGCTCGTCTTGTCGATCTAAAAGGAGGGTTTGCAGTTTTTCCAGTTGGTTATTTAATTGCTGCAATCGGTTTTCTGTTTCTTGCAATTGAATCGTTTTTGAGAAAAAGGCGCGATTGATGGTTGCCTCTGTTTTAAAAGAAGGTTGCTTAAAAGAGGGTTGCAGGCGGGGAGGAGGACGGTAAGATTGAGGGGGTTCGGATTCCGGAGATCGCTCCGTTCCGGCTTGAATGTCTTGATAGAGAGTATTGCGTTGCTGGTGCAGTTCCGAGACGCGCTCGAGCAAGCGCGTGCGCTCCATATTCAGGGCTTGAACGCTCGCTTGTACCTCCTGCTGAGTAGCGAGGGCGGCTGAAATTGCCCCGTACAGGTGCTGTCGCTGTTCCGAGAGGGATTGAATTTGATAGCGCAGGGCGTGGCGATGTCGTTTTTCGTGCTTGCTCCAATGCCATTGTGCCGCGATCGCGCTAGCATAACTGGCAGGGAGGGCGATCGCGCCGACGATG
This sequence comes from Spirulina sp., assembly GCA_051439525.1. Lineage (GTDB taxonomy): Bacteria > Cyanobacteriota > Cyanobacteriia > Cyanobacteriales > Spirulinaceae > CCY15215. The sequence continues at coordinate 1,862 of JBFRWJ010000238.1, forward strand.
GCGGCGGATTTTAAATTGCGATGAACGAGCCATCCCGCGCCAAAACCCAAGCCGAAGGCGATCGAGCCAAGTAAAATCTGGTTAACGAGCTTTTGTTTGAGAAATCGCATCGTGTTGGAGAAAAACAGGAGAAGCCTCTCTATATTCGTTAATTTATTATAAAGACTCCTTGGCATTTTGCGAAATTCTCTTTCTTGACGAGGAAAGAATGATGGTGCGATCGATTCTAATTCTCTGGGAAAATCTTCCCGCTCCCTCATCACAATCGATTTAACATTATTATCTAAAATAACCTGATTAATTATGTCTTCTGTCCATAATTTTCCTTGTCCTCAATGTGGTGCAAAAGTTGTCTTTAATCCCGAAGCGGGAAAGCTAAAATGCGATTATTGCGGTTGGGAAGATGCCATTGCCGAAACGGGAGAGCAAATTCAAGAACATTCCTACGAACAATATTTCAATCGCGATCGCACTCAATTGGTAACCCTGTCTTCTACGGCACTCGAAGTCAGCTGTCAGGGGTGCGGTGCAACGATTATCTTTGAACCCCCAAAAACTGCAGGTCAATGTCCTTTTTGTGCTTCTGCACTGGTCGCACAACCCCAACAGTCCCACCCGGTTATTGCCCCTGAAGGGGTCATCCCCTTCGCCATCGGTCGTCAGGAGGCGAGAAAACGCTTGCAAGCGTGGTTAAATAAACTCTGGTTTGCTCCCAAGGCTTTAAAGACTCTCGCTCAACCCGAAAAGCTGCACGGGATATATTTACCCTTTTGGACTTACGACGCACAAACCCGCAGTCATTATCGAGGAGAACGAGGAGAATATTACTACACGACTGAAACTTATACCACAACCAATGAAGATGGGGAAACCGTAACAGAAACCCGAGAAGTTCAACATACAAAATGGTATTCGGTTTCGGGGCGCGTGTCTCGCTATTTTGACGATATCGCGATCGCGGCGACAAATTTGCTGGATCGCGATCGCCTCAATGCTTTAGAACCTTGGCATTTACCCGAGTCTTTACAAGTTTACAATCCTTCGTATTTGGCAGGATTTGAAGCGCAACAGCCTCAACTTCAACTCCAAGAAGGATTTGAATTGGCGAAAGAAACCATGGCTGGGGAAATTCGCCGAGATGTCAAACAAGATATTGGGGGAGATGAACAGCGCATTCATCATGTTTCGACGCAGTATAGTGCCATTACCTTCAAACATATTTTATTGCCGGTTTGGCTGACTTCTTATCGCTACAAAGATAAACAATATCAAGTTACGGTGAATGCTCGCACGGGAGAAGTTCAAGGCGATCGCCCCTACAGCAAAACTCGAATTACCATGACCATTGTTGCAGGGATCGTTTTGTTTTTTATCGTTTTTCCCTTGATCGTGCCTCTGTTTCCCCTTCTCATTCCCATTGCCATTGTTGGCGCGATCGCTTTCTTCATTAACCGTCACTTTTCGTCAAGTTGAACGATCGGGTGCGATCGCACTTAAACTAACTTTTTAATATCTCCAAACGCGCGATAAAATCCCCCTCGAGAAGATGCTCGGACTTCATCGACGACGTAACGGGTTCCTTCAATGCGAATGTCTTTGGGAAACTGAACGTTAAAATTCGGATCGTATCCTTCGGAAACAACGCGAATGCGAAGTTTACCTTGTATTTTCACGCATTCCACAATAACACCCGAGCTGGCATTCTCTGTTGTTTCTAGGGTATTAGAAGCGACGGCTGCGGGAAGATTTTGGGGTGCTTTAATATTCACAATTTCCGGAATCGTTCCCGCTTTTGCTGCTTGAATTGCCGTTTCGCTCGCATCAATGCACGCTAAAGAACCATCTGTGGTAACAATGTAGAGGCGATCGCTTAAAAACTGCATAGAAAATGCCGATCCGCAACCCGTTCCCAATTTCCAGAGACGCTCTCCCGACTCCTTAAAACAATAAATCGAGGATTGATTGTCGGCCGCAAAAATATATTCTCCTTCCTCAGCCGTCGCGCAGGAATAAACGGGAGCATCGCATTGATAAATTTTGCGGATTTCTCCTTTTTTTGCGATCGCGACAACTTGGTTGCGTGCGGTACTGGCATATACCATTCCTTCTTCCTGCCAACCAAACAAAACGGCTCCATTTGTAGGCAGATCCCAAATTAATTTCCCATCCTCCCAATCATACAGGGTTACGCCGTGACTGTGGCCGTGATAGAGGCCAATTTCATCGCACCTTACCATCCAACCATGATTTCCTTGGCTTTGGCACGTCCATTGGGATTCATCTTCATGGTCGATGGCAACGACTCGTCCATCGGCATCGGAAACCCCTAAAATCCCATCTTTAATATCCAACCAAAAAATATCGACATCGGGGGCGATTTCATAGGCAACGCGAGGGATTTTTCCGGTCAGATCGTACACTTTGCCATCATCGCAGCCGGCATACAACCAATCATCATCGGCAACAATACATTTTACTCCATCGGGGAGGTTAAATTGTTGCAAAACTTCTCCAGTTGGGGTTAGGGCAAAAATGCCACCGTTTTGATTGCCCAACCAACAGCGATCCTCAGTAATAAAAATGCCAAATGCGGAAGACCCCGAGGCAAATTTCCAGACAACGGGAGCCGTTTTTGCGGTCGATCGCGTGCTGGTTATTGTTCTGCGGGTAACGGGGCGTTTTTTCCGCACTCCCATGACTGCGGGTTCGTATCCCTTACGACGTTTTTCGCGAATTTTCTTATCTGCTTCTACTTTGGCTTTTTCAGGAGTCGGATAAGTTTTGGTTTGAGTGCGACCGCGATCGCCAATGCGTCCGTAACGAATGGTAACATCTGTCCCGTTAACAATTGCTTCGTAAAATTTGTGGGAACCGCCCCCTTCTTCGGATAATTCGAGATAGGTTCTTTCTTCTGACACGATCGCCTCCAATTCGGGTATTTTCGCGAGGAGCTGATTCCTATTTTACCCGGGATGAGTCTGCTTCACAAGGTATAATCAAACTAAGATTGAACTTTTGCGGTCAAATGTTACTCAATTATAATCCTAGAGCTTGCTTGCCCTCAGCAGAAGATTTACCCGATTCTGACGATACGCCAGTGGATAATCAATTACAACATCTCATCCCCGGACTCTTAGAAGCAATATTAGCATTAATTTGGTCGGAAAGAATGGATTGGTTTTTTGGGGTAGATATGGGGATTTATTTCGATCCCGACGAACCCGCAATCGTTCCCGATGGTTTTTTAAGTATAGGAGTGCCTCGCATTGTCGATCGCGACTTACGCTTATCTTACGTTCTTTGGGAAGAACAAAAACTACCGATTTTGGTGTTGGAAGTTGTTTCGCAAACCCGAAGGGGAGAATATAGCCAAAAGAAACGGGATTATGAGGAAATGGGAATTTTATATTATGCAATCTACAATCCCCTACGGAAAAGAAAACCCCCGTTAGAAGTCTATAAACTCGAACAAAATCAATACATTTTACTGAAAGGGATGCCCATCTGGTTGCCAGAACTCAATTTAGCGATCGGGCGAGAAGAGGGGACTTATCAAGGAATTACCCGAGAATGGCTTTACTGGTACGATGGAGAAGGTGAACGCTATCTAACACCAGAAGAAACAATTCAAGATGCTCGCAAGCGAGAGCTTGATGTTCGCCAACAAGTTAATGATGCCAACCTGAAAATCAAGCGCTTAGAAGCAAAATTGCGAGAGTTAGGAATTAATCCCGATCGCCTATAAAATTTTGCGATCGCTACGAAACTGCCTTACAAGAGTACGCAGAAACGAGGATTCATGGTCTTTCTTTCGCGATCGTTAACAATTTTTTCCGTAGGGGCGCAATGCTTGCGCCCGTGAGATGGTAGAATTTATTGATGGACTTGCGCCCGTCGGATGGTAGAGTTTATTTATCCACCCGAATCACAACAGGATGGGCGAGAACTGTTTCCCGGGGTGGATAAAACCCTGTCAGTAAATTGGCGATCTGTAGGATTAAACTGGCGATCGCGATAACCAGATAACGGCGTTCAAAGGAACTCATCGCGTTTTCTCCTTTTTCTGAGTTATTCTGATATTAGCCATCAACTCTTCAACATCCCTTGCACGAGATGTTAAGGAGAAAGTTCGCAATTTGTGCAAAAATGATCCGAGGACAGTTTGAGCAAGTATTTCAGGGACTTCCCAAGCGACGGCGAGAGGTTTTAGAATTGTTTCTCGCGGGGGTTGAGGATGAGGAAATTGCACGGATTTTGCACATTAAAGAGGGGACGGTGCGATCGCACATCCGCAATAGTTGCGACGCATTTGGGTTGGAGAATGAATTTCCCGATGACCATACCTCTCGACGCGGCGATCTGATTGAATTGTTTAAGAAGTATAAACCGGAGTTGGTGAAGGAGAAGGAAGAGGAAGAAACGCGATCGCCAAATGTTTTCCCACTCCTGCAATTTCAACAATGGTAGCGTTGAAAATTTCGACGGACTCTACCAACTACAGGTTTCAGGATTTAAGTCCGATTGCGAATTCGCCACCGGACTTAATTT
>JBFRWJ010000239.1:0-51353 GCA_051439525.1 Spirulina sp.
GACTATTGGTGAGAAATCTTCTAACTACACCGAGCCAAAAAGTTTAGGTCGTAAAATGTTCGTTTCAAGTAAGTGGTGGTTTGACTGTAACTGAATTCCACCCAATCACTATCGTAGAAATGCTCGCCTTGGTCGGCTGCAAATTGGTTAAGAGGTGTCCCGTCATCATCCTCATCATAGGTTTCTGCGAAGTATTTTTCCAAGGCATCAGCAGAGGGGAAATTGCCGAGCCAAATGTGGGATGTCTCCATCATGGGCAGTTCTGGGATTCTCGATTATGCAAACGGGTTATGCTGCATCACGATGTATTATAGGGGGACAATGGAAATACGCGTCACCAAAGGCTCGATCGCATTATTTATGCTTTCGCGATCGCCTTCCTGTTTTTGAGGGTGTTTTTGCTGTTTTCTTCGCTTTCGGAGGCAGGGTTTCAAAGATAGGAATAGTAAAATGAAACTGACTGCCCTTATCTTTTCCGTCCGACTCCGCCCAAATTTCTCCCCCCCACCGTTGGGTAATTTGGCGACAGATAGCCAGCCCCAAACCGACTCCCCCCGTGGTACGCTGTAAGGCGCCTTCTTCTTGGTAAAAGCGATCGAAAACCGTTTCTAAACGACTGGGTTCGATCCCCCGTCCCGTATCCGAGACCGTGACTTCTAACAGGTCATTGCCGTTAGTTTTCGCTTCGATTAAAACTTCCCCATCGGCAGAAGTAAACTTACAGGCATTATCGAGGAGTTTGGCCACCACTTCCACCAACCATTCCCCATCGGTTTTCACTAAGGGTAAATCCTCGTCGATCGCCATGCGAACGCGCGGCATTTCTTCCGGGGATTTTCTGGCACTATTATTACTAATTCCCAGTTCCAAACATTCACTAATAGACAGCACTTCCGGATTCCAATCCACGCGACCGCTTTCGAGTTTGGAAAGGGTGAGAAAATCCTGAATTAACTTGCGCATCCGTTCCGCATCGCTTAACGCCGTATTTAACATCACTTGACGGAGATCTGGAGACATATCCGGTTCCGTTGCGAGGCTTTCGAGGCAAACTTGAATGGTGGAAAGGGGGGTTCGCAACTCGTGTCCGGTAATGGCGACGAGGTTGGCACGGGTGCGATCTAAGGCTTCTAATTGTTCGTTGAGATCTTCGAGGTTGGCATAAGCCTCCGCTTGGATCAATGCCACCCCGATTTGATTGGCGATCGCGGCGACCAAGCTGGTATCTTCCGATCGCCATTGCCCAAATTTTTCATCACAGTAGTGAAGTTCAACCATGCCTAACAAGCGATCTTGATAGAGGACGGGCATTAACAGCCAAGAGACGATCGCGGCCTCTTCGATGGTCTTTTGCCATTGAGGATTCCCCCGTTCCTGAAATCGGCAATCCTCGCGAACGTCTCGAACGAAGAGCAATTCTTGGGTTTCAACTACGGTTTGAAAGAAGGGATTTTGCTGGAGCGGCCATTGTTTCCCTTTCAAAGAAGTAATGTGAGGACTGGGGAAATCATGAGCAATGGTCGCCGTTTTGTCACTCTTGCTACACTGATAAACGAGGGATCGACAAGCACCTAATGTCCGTCCCAATTGTTCGACAGCAACTTGGAGAATAATATCGGGATTCAGCGATCGCCGAATGGCTGCGGTCATTAAGTGAATCGAGCGCTCTCGTTGCTCCTGTGCCTCCATTTTTTGATAGGCCTTAATCAGTTTGTGCTGTCCGACCTGTAAATAGTTAACGAGGCGATTGACAAAGGGATCGGGACTGGTTGCGTCGAGTTCGGGAGGGGAAGAACGAGTTTTACGTTGGGTTTTGAGGTAGCGTTTTTTTGCCGTTTCGATCTTTGGGGTCAACTCCGGACGATAAATGGCAATGCGATCGAGGAGCAGTTCCGCAGCTCGAGCGCTAACGGCACGATTCGAGGTCCATATTCCCTCAAAACGGCGACTGGAGTCCATTGCCGATCCGAGAGTTCCCGATCCTACCGAGGTGCGTTCCCGACAGATCAAACAATTGGCATAATTGTCTCCCATAACCACTAAATGCCATTCTAGAGCAAGGGCATCGGTCGCTTCAAAGGCAATGGTTTCATATTCTCCCGAATGGTTTTTAAAATCGGTTTCCGGGACGGCTAAAGCGTAAACTTGTTCGCTCTTTTTGGCAATGCGACGATAGCGATGCGCTTCTTGACGATAAAAGCGTTCTTGTTGAAAGGTGGCAATAACAAGGGGAATATCGGAACTCGCGAGAATTCGGTCTTCCATCGCGTGAGAGAGGGCGACGAGGGAAGATTTAAAATACATTTGCGATCGCCAGTCTGGTAGATCGTGCAGCAGTTCGGTCAGAACGGAGGTCTGAATGCTCATCGGCAATAGAAGAATCTAGGTTTGCACCTTGCTTTCCCGAGATTTTAGCTTTTGTTGAGTTTTGCTGACTTTAACATTTTCTTTAGCTTTCAGCAATAGTCTCTCGGGAATAGGTAGTGGGTAATCGGTAATCGGTCGTCGTTCATTGTTCATTGTTCGTTGTGCCAAAAATAGCCTTCCTCAATAGTGGTTTGGCAGAGTTCGGGATCGTATTTCAGGTGATACGATCGCGCGATCGCATCCTGTTCTTGTAATTTATCGTATTCAGCTTTACCAATTTCCGTATCTGTCGAAAGGAGAATGACCTGCGAGGACGCATAAGGAAAGTATCGTTCGACTAAATTGGCACGATGGGATGAATCCAAGCGTCCTAGAGGCGTATCGATCGCAATGGGAAGATTGCGCCCGGAAATTTTCGCCAGTCCCCAGAGAAAGGCGATCGCTAAGAGTTGTTTTTCTCCCGCAGATAAGCGGTGTTTGGGAACTTCTTGACCTTGGGGATCGTAGAGAGATAATTTAAAACTATCGGTGTCAATGGTGACTGTATGAACCAGATCGGATTTATGGAGGAGATGGCGGAAATATTGGGTGACTTCCACTTCTAATTTATTCAATTTTTTTAAGGTTAATCTTTCGCGAAACAATTTTAAGGTTTGTTTGACTTTGGCGATGGATTGAATGATATGTTCGTTGTTTGTGCGATCGATGGTTTCTTGACCGTAAGTTTCTAACGCTTTTTTGACCGCTTCAATCTCCCGATCGATTTCTTCAATTTGACGTTTTTTTGCTTCTAATTCTGTTCCCAATTGAATGAGGCTTTTTTTCGCAATGTTTCGCTCTTTCTCTAATTGTGTGTAGGTTTCTGGAGATGCTGCGGTTTGTAATTGTTCTTCGAGAGAAATAATTTGTTCTTCGAGATTTTGCAAGCGATCGCATTCTTGTTTCGCTCCTTTAATTTGTTCGGGTAAGCGATCGCGCAACAAAAGTTCTAAGGTATTTAATGTTTCTCGATCTGCTTCTAAATATCCTTGGGTTGCCGATGCCTTAACCAGCCTGTGATTTTCTCGTTCCAAAAATGCTTTAATTTTCTCGAGTCGATCGAGGGTTAGGGATAAATCTTGTAGGTAATTTAACAAGCGATTGTCCCTAGCTAAGATCGTCTCTCTAGCAATATTTGCCGCATGGTTTTCTAATTCTTGTTCTCCGATTTCTTTGGCCGTTGTTAATAAAGGAGAAATCAAGGATAGAGGCAGAATATATGCTGCGCGATCGCGTAAACTCGAACGTTCTTTTTCTACATCCTTCTTGAGCTTTTCAATATTACGATGAACTTTACTGCGTCGAGAAGCAATTTCTCCGCCTTCCGTCAGAAATTTCTCGTTGGCGCGATCGTACTTCCATTCAGCTTTCGAGATCTGACCCTTTAACCTGCTTCTATCTTCTTGAATTTGTTCTTTTTTATCTCTCAATTGAACGACTTGACTTTCTAACGTTTCTAAATCTTTTAATTCCTTTTTTGTTGCCAATTCCTTGCGTTTGCGGCTGGCTAAAATATCTAAGTCTGCCGATAATCGTTCTGCCAGTTCCAATCCTAATAGGGATTGAATTGCCTCGACAACTTGAGGCGGGGGAGTGTCAAGTTCTGCTAATTCTTTCACTTGTTCTCCATCAAAGAGGAATAAATTAGAAATCCCAATCGGTAAAATATATTCAACGCGTTCGTCCCATGTTTTGGTAATGGTGTCATCCAACCATGTATCGGTAATCACTTCTAAGGAATCTTTGCCATTTTTGGGATTCTTTGTCCAGCGCCGACGAATGCGAAAAACGACGGGTTTGTTATCTTTTACGTGATCGAAAGCGAGTTCTATTTTTGTTTCTTCCGTTGCCTTGGTATTGCGATTAATACATTGTTCGAGAAAATTTTGGTAGCTTAAATTCCCTCGGGTCGAACATTGGGCGCGTTGTCCGTAAAAAGCAAGGCGAATGGCATCCATTAAGGTTGTTTTTCCGCCTCCATTCATTCCTCCTAATAAGACAATGGGATGATGTTCTCCCTTATTTTCGGGAGAAAGTTCGATCGTTTGACGACCGCGATAGGGTCCGAAATTTTCTAGAACTAATTCGCGAAATCTCATGCAATCTTAGGCAGTAATGTTTGCTTCTAATGTCAGAGTGAAGCTCTCTTGGTGATGAAAATCGGCTTGTTTTTGAGGATGGGTTAACGCCCAGTAAATTATATCGCCATTTTTGCCTTTTGTAACCGTACTGACGGCCACTTCTAAAACTCGGTCTGGAGAAGCGATCGCGGCCAAATCGATCTCTATCTCTAATAATACACGATTAGTTCCTTCCCGCACTAAAAACGGTAATTCTACGAATCTTGTTTCTTCTTTCATGCCTTTTCGATAATCATCAAAATGGTAGACATTCCAATGTCCGCTTGGGGAGAGATTAAATTCCCAATATTGGGGTGAGTTTTGTAATCTGAGGAAAAACTCAAAACAAGTTTCTTGCCAAAGTTCGTGTTTGCGACTGGGTCGATCGATCGCGTCAGGAATGAGCAAATTTTCTAAGTCTCCCTCGAGTTGATAGTGAAGGCAAAGAAAGCGATCGCATCGGGAAATCGTTCCCGAAAGTATTAAGTTATAGGGGGTTTTCTGAAAGGGAACTAAGGAAAATTTCTGCATTTCTTCAGCGATCGATTATTCATTTAAGATTGTTGGATTAGAGTGCGAATAATATCCTCTTGTCCTTCGATACTTTCAACCAGTTTAAATTGAACCATTGCCCGATTTAAGTTATGCTCTGGATATTTTGCATGAAAATAAACATTTCCTGCAAGATAGTCCGTAAAAAATCGTAATCCTAATTCAAACGCGATCGCGCGGATGCTATCATAGAAATATTCATAATCAGTTTTGGTTAAAAAACTCTGTGCTATTGAGCAATATCCTTGTAAAATAAACTCACAAAGATTCGTATCAAAATAGACGGCTTCCCAATTGTCTGTTTCTTCGCCGAGAATATTACATCCCGATCGCAAACAGTCTCCAATGTCATAGTGAATCAAACCGGGTTTAATGGTATCTAAATCTACCATAGCGATCGCTTGTCCAGTCTCGGCATCCATCATGATATTATTCACTTTCGGATCGCCGTGAATGGGACGTAAGGGCAGTTTTCCGAGGTGTTTGGCATCTTCTAAAACTGTCGCCCAATTGCGGCGATTTTCAATAAATTGTAAGGCATATTTGACTTCGGGGGTTGCGGAAGGAGAACGATCGGCGTAAACGCGATCGTATTGCTCGAGATAGCGAGGTAAAATATGAAATCCTTCTAAAGTATCTGCCAATTCTTCCCAGGGAATGTCACTCACCAGTGCATGAAAGAGTCCTAACCCATAACCCACTTCTCGTGCTTGTTGGCTATGGGTAATGGTATCAAAGGTTTGTCCTTCAATAAAACGCATGGCTCGCCAAAATCCCCCTTCGCGATCGCGATAATAGTCCCGATCTTCTCGAGTGAGTAAGACCGAAGGGATTTCCCATCGCCGTCCTTGTGCTAATGTCATTTTATCGAGGTTTTGACCAACGCGATCGCAGAAAACGCGCAGATTTTTCATCACCAATTCTGGCTGACCAAAGACTTGGGTATTAATGCGCTGTAAAATAAAATAACATTCCTCAGAATCGTCTATCTTGACACGAAAGGTTTTATTAATATTTCCTTGGCCAAAATCCCGCACTTCCAAAATCTGGCGATCGGATTTAAATTGAGAGGCAATATTAATTAAAAAATCTAGTTCCATTTTTCGTATGTCTGTCGGGTGAGCATTGCTCACCCGACTCTATCAATTTAATATTTTTTTATAGAAAATCTCTCTCAACAAAGGTCATCAGCAAGAACTAATTTTAGTTCCTTAGAAACAGGCAAATTTTCAATTTCTTTTAACAACTTATCGCAAGGTTCACCATCTAAATGACGTTGCTTGTAAATCCCTTTAAGAAGAGCTTCTAGACCGTATTTGGATAAAGCATCAGATGCTAATCCAATAATTCCGAGTAAAACAATTCCGCCAATCATTCCCCCCGGTCCCAACATTGCCAGTGCAGCAGTAATAGCGGCTGCTCCTGTTAATCCTGTCGTTGCCATTGCAATTAAAAGTATAATCGCTGGAAAACCAACTCCTGCTAATTTTCGTACAATTTCATCCATGAGTTTTACTCCTTGAATTTTATTCAAAGCCAAAAACATTAAAACTACCTCTTCCACTCTTTTGTAAGAGTAGTTTATTCATTGATTAATTATATTTTACGTAAAATCGGCTTATATGTCAATATTTTTGATCGATCGTACAAAATTGAGTATATGATGTAGCCGCCGTACAAAAACTACGACGGCTATACTCATGAATTTCTTATCCTTTCTTTAACCAGCTAAACATTGCCCGTAAATCTTTACCGACTTCCTCGATGGGATGTTCGGCTTCTTGACGGCGCATGGCGGTAAAACCGGGTTTTCCCGATTGATTTTCTAGGACGAATTCTCGGGCGAATTGTCCCGATTGAATTTCCGAGAGAATCTTTTTCATTTCTGCTTTGGTTTCGGCATTCACCAAACGCGGTCCGCGAGTATAATCGCCGTATTCCGCAGTATTGGAAATACTATCCCGCATTTTTGCCAAACCGCCCTCAACCACGAGATCGACAATTAATTTGACTTCGTGGAGGCATTCAAAATAAGCCAATTCCGGTTGGTATCCTGCCTCAACTAAGGTCTCGAAACCAGCTTTGATTAAGGCACTCAAACCGCCGCACAACACCGTTTGTTCCCCAAATAAATCCGTTTCCGTCTCTTCTCGGAACGTCGTTTCAAGGATACCCGCTCGCGTGCCGCCAATTCCTTTCGCATAGGCCATCGCGCGATCGCGAGCCTGTCCCGAAGCATCTTGAAAAACCGCAAATAAACAGGGAACGCCTTCCCCTTGTTCGTAAGTTCGACGCACTAAATGACCGGGGCCTTTGGGAGCGATCATGACCACATCAACATCAGAGGGAGGCACGACCTGGCCAAAATGGATATTAAATCCGTGGGCAAAAGCGAGGACATTTCCAGCGCTTAAATTGGGTTTGATTTCCTCAATATAGATTGACTTTTGTACCTCGTCGGGGAGGAGAATCATAATAACATCGGCAGCTTTAGCCGCATCCGCGACAGAGTGAACCTTTAAGCCGGCTGCTTCTGCTTTTTGGACAGATTTACTGCCCGAATATAAGCCAACAATAACGTTAATTCCGCTATCTTTTAAATTCAAGGCGTGGGCGTGACCTTGAGAACCATAACCAATAATTGCAACGGTTTTATCTGCCAGTAGGTCTAAATTAGCATCTTCGTCATAATACATTCGTGCCATAAAACGAGCTCCCGAGTTAAATTCACCAAATGAGGGACAAGCATCAAATTATACCAAACTTAGGGAGGAGGGGTAATGGGTAATCGGGAAGAGCAATCTCTCCCTCCTCCGACTTCCCTCAATCGTGAATCACGAGAAGCGTCCCGACGGAAGCCCAATCATAGAGCCAAGCAGCATCCTCGAGGGGGAGGTTAATGCAACCATGAGAGACGGGAGTGCCAAAACGATGGTGCCAATGGGCGCCATGAACGGCATAACCTCGATGAAAATACATGACGTGAGGAACATTGGGAACATCATAATCGGCACCGCGCATTCGATCGCGACGCAGTTTAGAATGAATGGCAAAAACTCCTGTTGGGGTTGGGGTTGCCGCTTTGCCGGTCGAGATGGTAATTTCATAAATCCGATCGCTTCCTTCTCGGGCGATCAAGCGTTGCGAAGACAGATCGATCTCGATCCACCGCTCTTGAGAGGCTTCCATCCGCGTTGTCGCCAGAGCAATAGTTTCGGGTCGCTTGGCGGCAAAAGCGGGGATAGACGAACCCAAAACGCTAGCTAGGGTTAAAGCGATCGCGGTTCCAGCTAAAACAGGTTGACAGCGATGTAAAAAAGAATGTTTCACGATCTGACCTCCGACTTACAAGCACGACACTGACTCAAAATGAGGGGGTTGCCAATGCACTCTCAATATGAAAAAATAGTTCCTACCTGCTGCTACAAAACAAAAAGAAATTCTCGGCAATATTGCCCGATCGCGAAACATTTCGATCCAGAACTTCACCGAGTGTAAAAAATGTAATGGCAGGTACTTTGTTTTTAAGTATTATTGTTACGATCGCTGGCTTTAGCCATTATCTTTTGAGTATATTTGCGAATTAACCAAACCCCGATCGCGATCGCCAGCCAATAGGGACTAAACACTAACAGCCAGAGGGTAACTTTCAACAAACCCGTGGTTAAAGAACCGATCCCGTAAACGGCATTTTCCCAAGTTTCCCCCAGTTGATCCCCCAACGGTTGCGATCGTGGAATCGTTGTCGTTGCCATTTCCAGATTAACCAGAATGGTTGAAAAGGCGACGCGATCTCGCAGGTTTTTCTGTCGCGCATCAATTTGTTCGATTTCCGCTCGCACTCGTCCCAATTCTTGTGCCACTTTGAGAACATCCCCCACGGATCCGGAACGATCCATAATTTCCAGTAATGACTCTTCTTGTTTGCGCAAATTTCGCAACCGCGCATCGAGATCGACTAATTGATTGCTCACATCTTGCGCGTTTAGGGTTTGCCGTTTGGCAATGCCCAATTCTCCAATTTCTTCTAGGACGAGATCCAATCTCTGTTGGGGCACTCGCAAGCGCAAAAAAGCCCGATGGCGTTGCTTGACGCTACTGGGCTTATTATTTTGTAATTCGAGAACATCTCCCCGGTTGCGCTTGACGGTATCGGTAATTGCCATCACGATCGCGTCAATGGATTCGACTTCGAGATCGATTTCTGCGGTTTTAATCAATTGAGGGGCAACCCGAGGCACATCATCCGCGACTGTAGCGACTTCTGTAGCATTCCCCGAGACCTGCCTTGCCCGTTCCATGGCGGGAGAGGCTTCTAATGCAGTATTCCCCGAGGGTTCCATGGCGGGAGGGGCTTCTAACTGTTCCATCCGTTCCACTTTACTCATTTGGGGAGCTGACCCGCAGCCGGTAAAAGCGAGACCGACACAGGCGATCGCGGCGAAAAATTGCGGCTTCATGGCGAAAAATTCCTCATTTCAATGCTATTTTCTAGTATGTTCGGCGCAATGGATGATGGGATTGGAGTTACCAAATTTGCAACGCATTATTCTTCATCTTCCTCAAACCCGATCGCCTCGTGTTCCCAGTCAGTACGGTGGTTTAAATCTTCCTCAAACTCGGCCGGAAACAGCTCCTCGCGACGATCGATCCGAATTTGGTTCAACCGGGGGCCATCCGCAGAAACAATGGTTAAATCTACATTTTCATAAGTTAACATTTCCCCTTGGGCGGGAATTTTTTGGAAATGATAGAGCAGGAATCCACTGAGGGTATTGTATTCTTCACTGAGGGGAAAATGAAAGCCCAAGATCTCATTCACCTCTTCCAAATCCATGTGAGCTTGGACTAAAAAGTGGCGATCGTCGAGGATTTGATAGGGCAATTCTTCCCCATTTTTCCCCTCGAGTGCGTCCCCGATAATTTCGGCAATGACATCTTTGAGGGTGATTATTCCCGCCGTGCCGCCAAACTCATCCAGTACGATCGCCATTTCCAACTGCGATCGCTGCATCAAGGGCAACAGATCCCCTAACAGGTTGCTTTCCGGGATGAAGCGAGGGGATTCGAGCCAAGGAGCGATCGCGGTTTCCTCGTGCAATCGACCTTCTGCGAGAGGGACGGCTAGGGTTTTAAAATCAATAATCCCGACAATATCATCTAAAGATTCTCCCGTGATGGGATAGCGAGAATGTCCTGTTTCGACAATCCGCTCTAAAAGATCGGCAAAAGTTGCCTCTCGATCTAAGGCAATAATACTGGTTCGGGGCACCATCACCTCTCGCACCCGCACTTCCCCAAACTCGAACACATTTTTCAATAATTCTCGCTCTTCCGCTTCTAACCCGATGGATTCCCGTTCCGTGGTAATAATGAGCTGCAACTCTTCTGGGGTCACGCGAGTGTACCACCCCTGACCCAAATATTGCACCCCCACCAATCGCAATAAAAACCGCGTCGAATGATTGAGAATGAAAATAAAGGGATTAAAAATGCGCGCGATCGCCCAACTCGGCGGTCCCAACAGGCGGGCCAAACGCTCGGAATAACGCAAGGCAAGGGATTTGGGACACAATTCTCCCAAGACGATTTGCAAGTAGGCTACTCCAAAAAAGGCAATGGGAATCGCTAGGGAATGAATGAGGACGGGATTTTCGGGAAAGGGCAAACGCCTCAACAGTCCTCGGACGAGGAGGGAGACATTGCTTTCGCTAATCCACCCCAAGGCCAAACTCGACAGGGTAATACCGATTTGGGTCGTGGAGAGCAGGCGTTCGATCTGTCGCTGTAGTGCCTGTACCGTCCTCGCGGGAACATCCCCCTCTTCCACCAGTTGATTGATGCGCGATCGCCGGACTGCCACCATGGAAAATTCTGCTGTGACGAAAAACCCATTGATGACAATCAACAGCAGGACTGATAAGACTTTCAGCCAGAGATCGTGCCTCAGAATACCCGCCGCTTCCTCCACTGGAATTTCCAAATTTTGAACGTTGAATTCATTAGGAGCAACTTCTTAGCGGATGGGAATGTTAGCCAAATTCAATTCCAACTCGCGATCGGGGTAATCCGTCAGAGTTAAGGACAGTTGTTCCGCATCTTCTAACAAGGCCGTGGGGATTTTAATCGTTCCGGAGAAGTTTTTCCCATTAGCGGGCAATTCTCCTGGCAAACCGTCGGTAATGGCACTGAGAGCGCGTCCTTGGTCATCCCTCACATCCAAGAAACTGTATAAAAAGCGCACGGATTCTCGACTCTCATTTTTGAGATCGACATTCAAGACCAAGGATCCGGCTTCTCGTTTGGCATCGACGATCGCCAAACTCACGCCGCGATCGCTCCCTTTGATGGGCAACACTTCAGCTAACTCGGGTACGGGTTCGGCAACGGTTTCTTCGGCTTCTGACGCTTTTGCCTCTTCATTGACTGGCTCGGCAATGGGTTCGGGAATCACTTTCCCATTAATAATATCTTCGGCTTGTTTGAGGAGTTCTTCTTCTGTGAGTAAAATTTTGAGTTCTCGATCGGTTGAGGTGGAGTGATTGCTCGCCAGTTTTTTGGTTGGACTGATATCGGGTTGCGTGACTCCCTTTAAGGCTTCGCGACCGAGGGAATACCCCCAAAACGCGCTGGCGGTCCCGGCAACTGACATCAACGAAAGCAACGCGAGGGTAAGGACTACGGTGGAATTTATTTTCATGTCCCAACAATAAACAATTATTAACGAACGCTTATTAATTATCAACTAACAATGATAATTGAGTCTTTCCCCTTCGGGAAGAGAAGAAGTATAATAGTAGACGATTTCCCCAGGGTTGGCCGAGCGGTTTAGGCAGCGAACTCATAATTCGCCCCAGGCAGGTTCAACTCCTGCACCCTGGATCGAAACCATTCCTCATTCCCCATTCCCCAGACAACTGCCTCGGGGGCAGTTTAACGGAGAGGAAAACGTTCAAAACCAAACTCGCTACCCGGGACGGGTTGTCCGGGACGAAGATAAGTCGGATTGCTGATGGTACTTGAATTGAAAGGATTGGGCATATCTGGGGTGCGAATCATCGGACCACCCCACAGTTGTTGCTGCCAAACATCCATGAAAAGTTCGTAAACACGTTGACCGTCGCGGGTCACTTCAACTTCGGGGAAACCCCCAATGCCAAAGAGAAAATCCAACTGTCGTCCGATGGTAAAGGTTGTGGAAAAGGTATCCTGGGAACGGTGGGTAATCGCTTCATTAAAGGCATCGGGAATGGTTTTAAAGGGAATGGGTTCGGAATTGACAGGCTGGGCGATCGCGGATGGGACGGGTAAGGTTAGGGCGATCGCGGCACTCAACGCGGCAATCTTTAAGGCACTCAAAGAAATCGACATGATTGCAAGATCGGGTAATGGGGAAAAACTCAACAGGGTTTTGCGTTTATTTTAACCTCATTAAAGCCGGAATCGCTCGCACTATCTTTTTTATCCTTGAAAATTTACCTGAGTGTCGCCAGAAGGATTCCGCTAGAACGCATAGCGTTTAGCAGTGATGATGAATGGCGACCCAAAAAACTCAATCCAAAAGTAACGCATCATCGGCTAAATTATCCTTTTGTTGTTGGTGAAATAAATCGATTAAATCTCCTACGGTTAAACCCGATCGCTCGCGATCGCAAACGTCAAAAATAATTCGTCCTTCGTGTAACATGAGAGTGCGAGTCCCCAATTCTAATGCTTGTGCCATGCTATGGGTAACCATGATGGTGGTTAAGCCTTTTTCTTCCACAATTTGATGGGTTAATTTTAGGATATAAGCGGCGGTTTTCGGGTCGAGGGCGGCGGTATGTTCGTCAAGTAAGAGTATTTGGTGAGAGGATAAGGTAGACATGAGCAAACTTACGGCTTGACGCTGACCCCCGGATAACAGTCCCATGCGATCGCGCAATCTTTTCTCTAACCCCAGTCCCAAACTTGCCAATCTTTCCCGAAACATGTCCCGCAAGCGACGATTTAAAGCGGGTTGCAAGCGTCTTCCCTTCCCGCGACGATAAGCTAGTGCAAGGTTTTCCTCTACTGTCAGATCGGGACAACTCCCCGCTAAAGGATTTTGAAAGACTCTGGCAACCCATTGCGATCGCTTTGCGGTATGCCAGTGCGTGACATCGCGATCGGCGATCCTCACTTTTCCCTGTTGGGGTATAATATCCCCACTCAGCACATTTAAGAGTGTCGATTTTCCCGCTCCATTACTGCCAATTGTTGTGACAAATTGACCTTCTGGAATTGTTACATTAATTTCTTTCAATGCGATCGCTTCTAGGGGCGTATCGGGATTGAATTTAACTTGAATATCTTCTAATTGAATCATTGTTATTTGTTGTTTGTTATTTGTTATTTGTTATTTGTTATTTGTTGTTGTTTGTTACTTATTATTCGTAGAGATTTGGGAAAAATGAGAGCGAGTCCTACTAAAATTGCGGTGACTAAATTTAAGTCTTGCGCTTGAAAGCCGAGGAAATCTGCATTGAGGGCAAAAGCAACGGCAATGCGATAGGCGATCGCGCCTAAAATTGCCCCGAATGTCGCCCATTGTACGCTGCGATCGGCAATTAATCGCTCTCCAATAATAACCGCAGCCAGTCCGAAAATAATCGTTCCTACCCCCATCGTCACGTCAGCAAAACCATATAATTGAGCGAATAAAGCTCCCGCAAAGGCAACCAACCCATTACTCATCGCTATGCCTAAAAGAATCAAGCGATCGGTATAAATCCCCTGTGCTTTTGCCATAACAGAATTAGCCCCCGTCGCTCGCATTGCTAAACCCAATTCCGAGTTAAGAAAATAATCGAGACAGAATTTAATCGATAGTACTAAAATTAATAAAATAATCGGGGTGGCAATCCAACTCGGCAGCAAATCTAAGAGTTTTTCTAGGGGCGCGATCGCGGTAGACTGTCCCAATAAAGAAACATTGGGTTTGCCCATAATGCGTAAATTAATCGAGTACAGTGCGATCGCAGTGAGAATACTGGCGAGAAGATGCAAAATCTTGAACTGTACGTTCAGAAATGCCGTGACAAAACCCGCAATACCTCCCGCACAAATTGCCAATCCAGTTGCTAAATAAGGATTGACTCCATTGGCAATTAAAGTTGCTGCAACTGCACCCCCTAACGGAAAACTCCCATCCACGGTTAAATCGGGGAAATCTAAGACGCGAAACGATAGATAAACGCCAATTCCTACTAAAGCGTAGAGCAAACCCAATTCAAGCGCACCAAAAAAGGCAATTATACTCATCCTATTTTCTTAATCTAAAAAAGACAAATGATTGGAAATTCTAATACTTTAATCGTAATTCTCTCAACTTACTGGAAATTGTGCCACGATTGCAATATCAAGCCGAAATGAATTTGAGTTGGGTGCCAAAAATCAAACTACAACATTCTCTACATTTTCAATAATAATAGATTGATGATTACATTTGCTTGAGGAATAACTCTCATATAGCAAAAACAATTGAGATGTGAAGTCCGCGTAGGCTGAAACCCTTGCCATTACTGGATTTTTTGTTTACAACTCAAATAGACTTGCTATAGTTTCCGAATCGGAAGGACGACAAAATCATGAACAAATATCTCAACTTTCCCATCGCAATCTCGACTGCTTTTTTATTTTTCACGGGCATGAATCTTTCTCTCTACCGTGCGGCAAATGCTGTGGAAGTCCATCTCGATAATGGTAGTATAATCGAATTGGATGACCAATTGGCACGACGATGCGGCGAAGAAGGGATTAGTCTTGCAGCTTGTGCCTGCTGGATTGATATAATACTGGAAGAAGAAGGTGACGATTCAATTAGCGAAGAAGACATCGACGATCTCTCTATTGATTATCAACAAGAACTTGCGGATTGTATGGACATAAACGAATAAAATTTGGTAATTTATGCAGGTTGAGTTAGTTCAACCTGCATTTGTTACTCTTATTCGATCGTTTTCTCCGCTTTAGATTTAACACTATCTGGGATTGTCACTCCCATTGCTTCGGCTGCTTTGAGGTTCACAAAGAGTTGTAGTTTCTCTACAGATTGTACGGCAATGTCACCGGGATTTTTGCCGTCT
This sequence comes from Spirulina sp., assembly GCA_051439525.1. Taxonomy (GTDB): domain Bacteria; phylum Cyanobacteriota; class Cyanobacteriia; order Cyanobacteriales; family Spirulinaceae; genus CCY15215. The sequence goes on from JBFRWJ010000239.1 coordinate 15,185, forward strand.
AACACTTCCAAAACGATTTTTCCCGTTTGTCTGCCTACATCATAATAGTTGAAACTCAGTGACGCGATCGCGCCTCGTTCGACGGAATCCGTATCCCCGGCATAAAGGGGAATTTTATTCTCTGTCGCTACTTGAATGGCTGCCTCTAAAGCCGAAACAATGGTATTATCCGTAGGAACGTAAATAATATCAGCTTTCCCCACCAAACTTTGGGCTGCAGTTGCCACATTACTCGATTGTGCGGCGGTTGCTTCAACAATTTCTAAGTTACGAGATTCTGCTTCTTTTTTTAATAGTTCTACCAAGCTGACAGAATTTGCTTCTCCTGCATTATAAAGTACGCCTACCCGCTTCGCATCCGGCGTAATTTCCTGAATTAAATCCAATTGTTTGCCAATGGGAGAAAGATCGGTAACTCCCGTGACTAATCCTCCCGGTTTATCCATATTTTCCACCAGTTTTGCCCCCAGAGGATCTGTAACCGCCGTAAAAATAACCGGGATTTCTTCTGTTGCAGAAACAGCAGCTTGTGCGGAAGGAGTCGCGATCGCAACAATAACATCGGGATTATCGCCAACAAATTTACTGGCAATTTGCGCGGCAGTGCTAGGATTGCCTTGGGCGCTTTCCCACTGCCATTTTAAGTTGTCTCCTGCTTTTAATCCCGCTTCTGCCAATTCATCTTTAACCCCCTCTCGGGTTGCATCAAGGGCAGGATGTTCGACAATTTGAGTAATCGCTACAAATTTTTCGTGGGTTTTCTCTTCTGAGGACTGTCCGCACCCTAAAAGCGTTGCCGCTAAAAGCGTGGTGATAAAGGCAGATTTTAAAGCGATTTTCACGGTGGTTTCGTTCCTTTTTTCGCGAAAAGGCAAACAGCGATCGTGCATCAAGCCAGCGATCTAAATTCATATTACTCTAGTTTACGCGATCGGTAAAAAGATCGAGCGGGTAGGATGCCATTAGCGACAGCGTAACGCACCGATTTTTCTATCGCTTTTCTTCTGACAAATTGCTAAAACAAACAGGGGATTATCGGATTGATAAGAATCGAGAACAAACTCAAATAGCTGTTTTGCTCCCGTTTCAGTTCGTTGTTCTGGAGAAAAAGCTAAATATTGAGTTGCTCGTTCATCCTGCATAAATTCTAAATAATCCGGATAATCTTTTAAATAACAGGGGCGTAGGATTAAGCGTTTTGTTTCTAAGCGATCGGGAAATTGAAGCATTTTGGGGATTAAACGGGGGTCAGTTGGCGTGCCAATTGCAGAAAGTCAATGGTTTCTTGAATAACGGGAGCTTGGCGCAAACTCTCAACATCTTCTTCTTTTAATGCACTCAGTAACTCGATGCTATCTTTGAATTTTTGTGACTGCGAAAGTAATTGCTCTAGAGCTTTCTTGGGTTGAAGTTTGGCTAGTTCTATAATATCATTGGGAAGATCGAAAGCAAGTATTCTCTCGAGAACAGCGCGATCGTGAAATAAAACACATTCCATTTCCGGTTCTGCGAGAATCACTTCAACTGGAATGTCAATTGCCAAAATTTCCACAATTTCTTTAATATCTTGACGGCGATATTCAATTAACTCCGGTATGACAGAATCGGCATCGGCAACAATCACAGTAGGAATTTGCCGACGCACAACAACGGAACGAGCAAAAGACTTCAAACCAGATGTCTTCCCTGCAGCAAATAGACCAACCTCATTGAGTAAATCTTTAGGAATCAAACTGCGAAGTAAATGCTCGTCAAAAGCACACTCAGTAACAATGTAAGCATTCATGGATTATCTCCCCTTCTAACGTCAAAATCTGGTATTCCCTCCTCCACACAAGCACGATATTTACTCGTTAAGAATTCGCCTATTTTTTCCTGCTCTAGTGAATATTTGATTTCTTCTCCATTCCAGAGAAGAATAGTAGGTCGAGCAGAAAAAGCGACAAGTGTACGAGCAGGATTAGTAAAATCAGTTCGACTAAAAACTAAACCTACCGTGCTGGCGGGACGACGTGAAAGCTGGTTGCGAAGTTTGGCGATCGGCTCAATATCGACATCCTTCGCCCAATCCTTACTCTCAACTATACAAGAAATTCCACTACAGTAGACCGCCCCATCAATTTGTTCGACATTTTCCTCAAAAAGTCGCACGCGATAGGGATATCTCACGGCTGCTCCGTCAAGCTGAAAAGCTCGTAAAACCAAGTATTCAAAGGCTTTACCCTGCTCCCAACCCAGTGTATTGCCCTCCTCGATATTCTCCCAGAGCGATCGCAATTCTTCCCATTCTAAAACCTCAATCCTGCGTTGATATTCTGCTGCGGTTGCCATTTAATTCTCATTGGTTATTGGTTATTGGTTATTGGTTATTGGTTATTGGTTATTGGTTGTTTGTTGTTTTGGTTATGAGATGCCTTTCCAAAGTCAATTTTTCATAAATATTACCGTCCTAAAGCGTGTAGAGAATTAATCGCTGCCGCACACTTTTCCGTAACAGCTTGTAGTTCATCTCTTTTACTTGAATTAGGTGGCTCGATCGCTTTACCAATTCTTACCGTAACTGGTACAATATGGGGCAAAGATGAGCCTTTCTGTAAGATCTTTTCCGTACCCCACAAACTCACAGGAAGAATGGGAGCTTTTGCCTTAGCTGCAATCATTGCCGCTCCTAATTTCGGGTCGGTAATTGTTCCATCTGACGTGCGGGTTCCCTGTAAAAATATCCCCACTGCCCAACCTTCATTTAAACAGGAAAGCGCGGCTTTAATGGCACTGCGATCGGCAGCAGAACGCTTCACGGGATAGGCACCATAGAGTTCGATCGCTTGTTTTAAAACGGGAACTTTAAATAACTCTTCTTTCGCCATAAATGCCACGGGACGACAGACGCAATTAGAAACAATGGGGGGATCGAAATTACTGGCATGATTGCTAGCAACCACTAAAGGACCATCTTGGGGTACATTTTCCGCACCATAGATGCGCCCGCGAAAATAACCGTGCAGCATCGGACTAACGATTGACCATTTAAACAGGTGATAAAAAAATAAGTTTTTCTTAGGTTCGCGCATATTCAGTTATCAGTTATCAGTGAACAGAGAGAGAAGAAAAGAAGAGGAAAGGAGAGGAAGAGGAGACGAGGGTAAATTTCATCCTTCATCCTTCATCCTTTCTGTGATGCCTAATGCCGATCGCAGGAAGGAAACGAGGGAATTTTGGACATCGGTTAATTTTTCTAAAAAGGGTTGTTGGTTTTGGATGAAGGCACGAGCGCAATTGCGTCCGGGCATCCCAGAAATACCGCCTCCCGGATGAGTTCCCGCTCCGGTTAAGAATAAACCATCAATGGGGGTTTTGTAGTCGGCTAATTCCGGCAGGGGACGGAAGAAAATCATGCGATCTAAGGTCATATCGAGATGATAGGGACTGCCTTTAGCTAACCCCAAACGCTGCTCGAGTTCCGGCGGACTTTCGAGACGATGAGCAAGAATCGATCGCGGAAGATTGGGTGCATAATGTGCTAATTTATCTAATACGCGATCGCCAACGTCTTGCTTCAATTCTTCCGTCCAGCCCGTCCCCTTTAACCCCGATCCTTCATGCTGGGCAATTTGATAGGGAACGAAACATTCAACCCATAAAGTATGCTTGCCTTTCGGTGCTAAACTCGGATCGAGTACCGTGGGACAAACCACATATAAAACCGGATCTTCGGGAATTTCGCCAAAGGAACAGAAAGCGTGGGCTTTTTCTACGCAATTCACCGAATCGGCAATTAAAATCGAACCCATAAGTGCCTCATTCTGGCGATCGCAAGCGATAAATTGCGGTGCTTCCGAAAGCGCCAGATCGATTTTGAAAACGCTCTCATTATTGTTAACAAGTCGTCGTTCTAAGGTATCGCATAACTCGGGTGCGACACCATCCACATCCGCGCGATCGCACAATTCCAAAAATAAACGCCGAGCATCAAGATTAGAAATTACGCCAGTATTGGCGCGATATTCCTTCCCGTTTCTAATGCGTACTCCGATCGCCCGTCCTTTATCATTGACTAAAACCCGCTCTACCCGTTGTTCTGTCAGGATTTTACCCCCTTTATCCTCCACCCGCTTCACGAGGGCGCGAACGAGAGATCCGCTTCCTCCTCGCGGTCGAAATAACCCCGGATCGTGCCGCATTGCCATGCGCGTTGCCCCGATCGCAATCCCTTTTTGGGAGGGTGGCGCGCCAATTTGGGCGGCGAGACAAGCGAGAGGGGCTTTAACCGTTTCGCTGTCAAACCATTCATTGAGGAGATCCGCAGGAGACGTGACGAGATTGTGCAGAAAATCGAGAATTTTGTGACGCGAGCCAAAAATCTGCCATAAATCTTGCCAATTGTCGCGATCGTAGTTCTTGGCAATATCGAGAAGTGCCATGGGAGAGGCGTTAAAAATCGGCGCGAGGGCACCGTTTAAATGCTGCCAGTAGTCGATAAATTCTCCGTATTTGCGGGCATCGCGATCGCTGTAGCGGGCAATTTCTCGACAGGTTTGTTCCAGCGATCGCCAAGCGAGGAAATGCGTCCCGTCCGGGAGGGGAGAAAATAACACCGGATCGCAAGACAAATATTCCAACCCGTATTTCGTTAATTCCAATTCTCGCACCACGGGCCCGATCTGGATGGCTTCGTGGTCGATGGCGCAGAGGTCGAATTTAAAGCCCGGTGCGGCTTTCGGCAGAGCTTCTTCCGTGGTAGCAGCTCCTCCGGGCAGCGATCGCGCTTCCAACACCAAAACGCGATACCCCGCTTCAAGCAAATAGGCCGCACAAACCAAGCCATTATGACCGGCACCGATGACGATAACATCATAAGCATCCATTTTCTTCCGCCTCCCCTGCAAATTGGCCATCTGTTCGATCCTAGGGTATAACGAGATATTCCCATTGCGCCTTGCGATCGGGTTATGATAATTGGTGTTAGTTATCGAGCATCTACAAAGTTGCCCAAATGCTGTCCATTCCAGTTGAAAGAGAGACCTTGCTCGTTCTCTTCGCGCGATCGCCACTGGAAGATTAGCTGTACGGAATATTATTCCAACCCATCTCACTCAATTGTGAATCGAGTTAACCCAACATAGGAAGTATGAGTTCCACCAATACAAAAATCAAAATTATCGAACCGGCTGGGATTTTAGATGGAACCAAGGCCAGCGAATTTCGCCACGAGATCGGTGAAAGCGTAAAACACGGTGCCGAAACGATTTTGATCGATTTCAAAGACGTGACATTTATGGATAGTTCGGGACTCGGGGCATTAGTCCTCGCCCTGAAAACCGTGCGAGCGGCTCATGCCTCTCTCTGTATTTGCTCCATTAACGAACAGATTTCCATGCTTTTCGAGTTAACGAGCATGGATCGAGTGTTTAATATTTTTCCCAACCGCGAGGCATTTGAGGAACAATTCTCGAAGTCTTGACCATTTTTGAATTCAAAATTCAAGATTCAAAGTTCAAAGTTCAAAGTTCAAATTTTTGAACGGGAGTTAAATTCAGGTTCGGTCTGGGTTTAACTCTTTTTTGGCGTTGTTAGCGAAAACCCGTAAATGGTAAGTATTCAGGTCAAGAGATTGACAAAAGGGGAAAAAAGCAAAAAAGCGGGGGGATAACCGGGAAATTTTTAGGGTTGCGTGCTGAAAATATTGCCAAAATAGCGTGCGTACAGCTGACATCGCCAAGTGACGCGATCGCCTTGTCTTTGCACCAAACCCATACTATAAAGCTGATAGGCAGATAAGGTATCGATCGCGATCGCTTCTGTCGCCTCCACGAGTTTTTTCACCGCAGCGAATAAATGGGAATTGGCTCGAAGGATCTGCCAGTGACGGCGTAAATGTTCTTCATAAATTCCTGCCGCCGTGGGGGCTTCTGTTAATAATTGGTCTAAGGTCGTGTAAGCGCGAGCCAAATGATACATGGCCAAACGGACGAGATAGGGATGTCCGCCCACCATTGTTAATAATTGCTGAATTTGGCTTTCATGCCATTCTAAGCGATGATAGCGAGCCAATTGGCGAACTTGTTCGGTGCTAAATTCCGTTAATTCTATCGGCAAACCCACATTAAAGGGGGATTGATTGATATCTAATAAGCCGTATTCTTCAGTTGAATGCGCCACCACCAAACGAAATTTTGCCCAGGTTTCTAGCGTCTTGGCTTCTTCATACCAACTGCGCAGCATGGGCAAAAACCCGCGCGTAATATTGGGATATTGAAAGATGCGATCCACTTCATCCAATCCCAATAACAACCCCTCCTCGCATTCTTCTAACAAATAGGTTTCAAAATAATAGGTACAGTTAAGAATGCTGCTGTTGTCTTCGTCCCAGTATTCCTTGACGCGATCGCGCAAGCGCAATTTTTGGGTCACGCAAGTACAAAACCACCGTAAAAATCGTTCCAAACTCAACAAAACGGCATCTTCCACTTGGAGTAAATTCAAGCGGACGGTGCGAGTTCCCCCTCGGGCGGCATGGTGCAACAATCGGTGTAATAAGGAGGTTTTGCCCATTTGTCCGGGGGCCTTGAGGCGCAACAAAGCACCCGGTCGCTTCAGTTCTGCATAACACTGTTGTTCCAAGCGCGATCGCTCGATATAAAAAGGAGACGTGAGGGGGACGGGACCTTCCGGGACGGCGGGAAAGTCTGACAGTTGAGGGACGAGCCCTGGGGTCGGGAGAGGAGGGGTCAGAGCGGGAATATAGTATAGGGCGATCGCGTCGGACAAACTGGCGAGCGGCTTTTTCCCCAAGTCCCGGATCTCTCGACCGAGGGAAGCTCGCACGACGCTATACACGCTTTGAGATAAGCAAATTTCTCCCGGTTTCGCCTCGAGCAGCACATCCCCGACGATATTAATGCCATTTCCCATTACTTCCCCTTCTGTCACGTAAATATCTCCCAAATGAATGCCCGCACGGTGTTGCAGAATATCGAGAGGGGAAAGATGGGCCGCATTTTCCGCGAGGGTTTTTTGGATGGCGATCGCGCAATTTACCGCATCGATCGCACTGGTAAAATACACCAGCAATCCTTCCCCGGTAAATTTGAGAACCCGTCCTCCTCCTTCTTGGCAGCAGAGAGCCAAGCGCTGCACGTCTCGGCGAATCAACCCCAACGCCTGTTCTTCATTCATGGCGATGCGATCGCTAAATCCGACTGCTTCCGTGAGTAACAAAACGGCCAAGCGCTTTTCTGGGACATTACTGAGGAACGTCGCAACTTGGGCGAGGATATCATTGGGTAAATCTTCTCGTTCTGTATCGTCGAGATCTGCGATCGCTTCCCAGTCGGCAATCTCGACAGCCTGACAAATGGCGATAAAAGTGGCCTTTTGAATGGGAATTTTTCGCCAAAAGCGCCGTAACGTCCCTTGAGACGTATAAGCCGCCATCCAAAAGGCGGGGGTGTTGGTCTTTGTCCATCCCCGTCGTTGAATTGCCTGTTCTATAATTGCCAGTCCTCGGCTGGAGGCTTTGAGGGTTTCGCTCATAAAAAATTGCCAATATTGACATCTTCTCGATATCGGCTACAAATCTCAAGAGTTGAATTTCCACCATCCGAATTTTTACTGAGATCGCGATGAGTTGCTCAGTGGGATCGATCCGACTCAAATTCATTGCAGACTTTAAGTATAAAGCAATTCGCGATAGAGAACAAAGTTCATGTCTACCGTTTATCCAACCGTTCCCCCTTTTCATGACAATTTAACTGGCAAGGGTACAGCGCGGCCTCTATCTTGCCCAACAAAAGCGAGAATCAAAGCCTTCATCGATCGCGATTTATCCTTGGAAATCCTCAGCGATCGCACCTTTGAGCTATCCTTTCACTATAACGCCTCTCCATGCCATCCTTGGCAACCCCTTGATTGGGATGCGATCTCTCTCGAACAAGTTATTGACGTTTCCGGAGAATTATTTCTGGCAGCGATCGCGGTGTCGGTCGAAGTCCAAACCATGCCGATCCATTCTCGTCAAATCTGGGAACGGTTGCCGGGAATTACCCCGCAAATCGCTTCTTTTTTAGGAAGAGCAATTGATGAAGAAAAAAATTGGGTAGAATTGGGACTTTGGGAAGGCGAAGAACGGCAGCATTCCGCAATTTTTCGCCAAGTCTACGAACGACTGACGGGAGAAATTTTGCCTGTTTCTGAGGATTTTCTCTTTGCTCCAGCGACGAAATTGAAACCCGATCGCTATCTCTTTCAATGCGTCATTGCGAAATGGATAACAACATCGGTTTATCTCTGGCTGATGTCTCATTCAACGGGAGAATTACAGGCTGCGATCGCTCGGGTTTTGCAGGATGACATCGGACATCTGGCTAAATTTTGGGGCATCCTGCGCTTGCGATGGGGAGATTCTGCCCCTCCGCCTTTATCGGAGGATCTCGATCGCTTATCTCAAGCATTTTGTTCTCCCCAAGATCCCAAAAACTTGTCAATTTTGCCGAGTTTTCCACTCTCGTTCGATGACGTTGAAATGACCGAGCCAGAGACTGACCATTCTGACGTTCCTTTAGCCATCAATGCTTGTGATTATCTGGCTGCAATCTTGCAGTTTTCAGATTCTTACCGTCTCGAAATTGGCTTTACCTTACTGAGAACCTTACGACAAATCTGGCGCTGGAATCAGAGTTTAACAGCAGAAGATCTGAGTTGTTTGGCGATCGTGAGTTCGGACGGTTATTTTGATTGTACTGACTCGACGCTTTTCGTTGATTAAGAATATCGAGAATCGAGCCATATTTTCCACTTTACTCGTATTTTGCATTAAACATCATGTCTTCTGGACTTTATACCGTAGCCCATATTGGCGATTGCAAGTTATTTCTCGGCGATGCTCGCGTGTTGTCTAAAAATTGGCCGTCGATTTTAGAACAGTTGGACGCAGGAACATATCCCGAGCCAGTCGTGCAAAAAACATGGCAGCAAGTGAAAGGAAAACGTCATTTTGCTTTTTACACAAAAACCGATTTAATTGATGAGTCGAATATCATCAATCTAGATATTCGCAGTTTGGAATGATGATGGATTTTGAATATCGCTATCAAGTCGGAGGCGCATTAGGCGCGCAAAATTTTACCTACGTGACGCGAGCTGCAGATGCGGAACTTCTGGCTGCTTTAGAAGCTGGAGAAATTTGCTACGTTCTCAACTCTCGGCAAATGGGCAAATCGAGTTTGCGGGTGAGAACCATGCAGCATCTCAAACAAGCCCATTATACTTGCGCCGCGATCGATCTGACTCGGTTGGGCAATGAAGAAATTACCAGAGAACAATGGTATAAAGGCATTTTTTCCGAACTGGTCAGGGGTTTTCGTTTGGGAGATCGCTGCGATCGCCATTGGTGGAAAGAACGCCAAGATTTCTCTCCCCTCCAGCGTTTGAGTCAGTTTGTGGAAGAAATTTTGCTCGTGGAAATAACAACCGAGAAAATTTTTATTTTCCTCGATGAAATTGACAGCATTCTCAGTTTAAAATTCCCAGTGGATGATTTTTGGGCATTGATCCGGTCTTGTTACGATCGCAGGGCAGAAAACTCTCACTATCATCGCCTAAATTTTGCTTTCTTTGGCGTGGCAACCCCGGGAGATTTAATTCAGAACACTTACCGCACGGTATTTAATATCGGGCGAGCGATCGCTCTGACAGGGTTTACGTTCCCAGAAGCGCAACCCCTCGCCCGAGGTTTAGAAGCTCGGGCGGCGAACCCGCAAGAAACGTTAGCGGCAATTTTGGCTTGGACGGGAGGGCAACCCTTTTTAACGCAAAAACTCTGTCAGTTGGTGGTGCAGTTAGAAACCCAAATTCCTCCGGGAGCCGAGAAAGTCGCGATCGCCCATCTGGTTCGCCAGCAAATCTTAGCAAGTTGGGAGGCAAAAGACGAACCCATCCACCTCCGCAATATTCGCGATCGCCTCCTGCAAGACGAACAAAACACCGGACGTTTGTTAGGATTTTATCAAAAGATTTTAAAAGAAGGCTCGATCGCCCTTAATGGCAGTCTCGAACAACAGCGCCTCGCCCTTTCCGGTGTCGTTTGTCGCGATCGCGATCGCCTCCGAGTCAGCAATCCCATCTACAGAGAAGTTTTTAATGGCGAATGGGTAGAGCGCATTCTCGCACAGTTGCGCCCTTACACCAACGCCATGAACGCTTGGGAACTTTCGGGGCATCAAGATTCTTCTCGCCTGTTGCGCGGGCAAACCTTGCAAGAAGCCTTAATTTGGGCGAGAGAGAAAAACCTTTCCCCCGAGGACTATCGCTTTCTCAATGCCTCGCAAAAACTGGAAAAACAGGAAAAAGAAATGCGCTGGCAAGCCGAACGCGCGCAAGCCATCAAATCTCGTTTGAGATATCAGAGTTTTGTTCTCGTTGCCGTGAGTGTTGCATTGGGTCTCTCGAGTGTGCTGGGCGCGATCGCGTTCTACCAGTATCGCCACGCCCTGCACAACGAACTCACCGCCCTGCTCGCCTCCTCCGAAGCCCTCCTCAATAGCGATCGCCAATTCGATGCCCTCGTCGCCGCCATTCGCGCCAACCATCGATCCTTGCGATTAAAATGGCTGCAGCCCTCCAGTCGCGATCGCCTCGATGCAACCCTGCAACAAGCGATCGACAATGTCCGAGAAACCAATCGCCTCTCGGGTCATTTAGATGGAGTTTGGGGGGTGGCTTTTAGTCCCGATGGGACTCTCATCGCCACGGGAAGTCGGGATAAAACCGTGAAACTCTGGCGGCGCAATGGCGAATTAATCGCCACCTTAATCGGTCACGACGATTCGGTTTACTCGGTTGCATTCAGTCCAGACGGTCGCTTTCTGGTTTCGGGGAGTTTGGATCGCACGATCGCGGTTTGGAACCTAACCGAGAATGGCGCGAGTTTGCAGAACCGATTTATGGCTCACAAAGCCGGCGTTATCGGTTTGGCCTTCAGTCCCGATAGTCGCTATATCGTCTCGGGCAGTCGCGATCGCTCGGCCAAACTCTGGCATCTCGATGGCACTCTCGTCCAAACCCTAACCGGACATCGCGCCCCCGTGGTGAGAGTCGCTTTCAGTCCCGACGGAAAAGCGATCGCCACAGCCTCCGACGATCGAACCGCGAGGCTGTGGGGACTCGATGGGGGAGCGATCGCGACCCTGCGCGGTCATACTGATGAAGTGTATGGGGTCGCTTTCAGTCCCGACGGCAAAGCGATCGCCTCGGCATCGGATGACAAAACCGTGCGCCTGTGGCAGCGACAAGGGAACAATTGGGAGACGGTGAAATTACAAAGAATTTTTTCCGGTCATACCGATGAAGTCTACGGGGTAGCCTTCAGTCCCGACAGTCAAACCCTGGCGACGGGAAGTCGCGACCAAACCGTAAAACTCTGGCATCGAGACGGACGCTTACTGACGACGTTCGCGGGACATCAGGGGGAAATCTGGCAAGTGGCCTTTAGTCCCGACGGAAAATCTTTAGCCTCGGCCAGTTCCGACGGAACGGTAAAATTATGGCAGCCTCAAAATCCCCGTTCTACCCTACTATCGGGACATCGCGCGACGGTTTGGGATGTAGATTTCAGTCCGGATGGCAAGTTTGTGGCTTCGGTGGGGGGAGATAATACCCTGAAACTCTGGAGTCGAGAAGGGCGTTTGGTGCGGAAGATCGGGGGACACGAAGGGGGAGTCAAAGGCGTAAAATTCAGTCCGGACGGGCAGTTTTTGGCTTCTACCAGCTTGGATAATAGCCTGCGGTTGTTGCGGATCGATGAGATCGGGAACATTCTCTTCCCCAAGGTTCTCCTCGGACACGAAGATGCAACGGTGCCGGTTGCTTTTAGTCCCGACAGTCAACGCCTGGTATCGGGGAGCGATGACAGTACGATTAAGATCTGGACGATCGAGGGGGAACTCTTGAAAACCCTCGTCCGCCATCAGAGTAGCGTCCGAGCTTTAGATTTCCATCCCGACGGCGAGCTCTTTGCTTCCGGCAGTTTGGACGGGACGATTAAATTGTGGCAAAAAGATGGGACTTTAGTGCGCTCCATCTGGGGACATCGGGCCGGAGTCGTGACAGTTGCCTTTAGTCCGGATGGGGAAACCTTGCTTTCTGGGAGTCGCGATCGCACCTTAAAACTTTGGACATTAACCGGAGAATTATTGCAAACCTTTCGCGGATACGCCCAAAGGGTCAATGATGTCGCCTTTAGTCCCGACGGTCAAACGATCGCTTCGGCAGGGGATGACGGCGCGATCGTTCTCTGGCAGCGAGACGGAAAGCAACTGACGGCATTGCGACAACACCGACAGGGAGTCAACAGCATTGCTTTTAGTGCCGATGGCAAAACCTTAGTTTCCGGCAGTACGGATAATCGCGTTATTCTCTGGCATTTAGAGCGGATTTTAGCCTTCGATCTCCTGTTCGAGCAAGGTTGCGATCGGGTGCGGGATTACTTGCAATACAATGCTGAAGTGGAAGCACGCGATCGGAAACTTTGTGAATGAGTTAGACGCGCCTAAAATCATCCTCAACAACCCCTAAATCTTCCCTAGATTTTAGCCGAGGAATTTTTCTGGAATTCCTCAGTTAGCATTCAGATGCAACCGTGTATAATTTGGGCAATCCGTTCGAGGAAATCCCAAGTCATTCGCGTGTTTGAGTGAGTTTAAACCGATCTGACCGGGTTTCTCGCGATCGCGATGCTTAACATCTTTTTGGTGTCAGATTTGGATTCTCGTCATGAATGATACCGCCATTACTATTGTTGAATGGGCGCTAAATATCGTCCGCGCCTATCTCATTGCAGGCTTTGTTTTTGCTGTTCTTTTTGTTCTCTTTTTGATTCCCCGGGTCGATCCGGCAGTAAAGTCCGTAGTGGGGAGCTTTCGCAGTTGGAATCTTCCCAAGGACGGCGATCGCGAACCCACTGCGATCGAGCGATTCCAAGCCGTAATTAGGGATCTGGCGATTTTCTTCCGCATTTTGATCCTACCGGGAGTGACCGCCTTTTGGCCGTTATTTGCTCTGCGCTTGCTGCGAGGCAAAATCCATCCCAGCGAACGCAATGCCCACCGTATTGCTGCTTCTAAAAACGCACTTTAGCGAGTAAAGAGTACGAGTAAAGAGTTGGGAAGTCATTACCGATTACTCATTACTCATTACCCATTACCCATTACCCATTACCCATTACCCGAGATGATACTTTCTCGCCGTCAAACACATTTCGTTGCTTTTTCCGTACTGGCGATCTTGTTACCGTTGTGTTTTATTGCAGGGATTGCCCTGCGTCCGAGCTATACTGTCGCCAGTACCCCCGTCCCCGTCGAATTATTAGAAAAAGCGGGTTTCGCCGTGACCCCGAGTGCAAAAACGATCGCTAGCACCGAACTTTCCGACAAGGGAGTGACCTTAAATGTAGAAACAGGTCTTGACGATCGCGATCGCCTCATCCTGACGACTCAACCTACTGCTGCGATCCTGCGTCCCGATCTGTTGCTTTATTGGCAAACCGGCTCCTCTATCCCCGAAGAATTGGACGAGGACGCGATCCTTCTTGGCAGTTTATCCGGAGTTTCCCGCCGTCAATTTTTCCTCCCCGACACCGTGAAAGACATGGAAGGTTACTTAGTTCTCTACAGTCAAGTCCAACAGGAATTAGTGGTCGCTTTTCCCCTCACCGCAGAATTGCTTGAAGGTTAAGAGGTAATGAGATCCAACGCCCCATTACCCATTACCCATTACCCATTCCCTATTACCCATGAGCGTTAACTATACATCGGTTCAGTGGAATCGCCAGAAAATCATTTACGATGCGATCTTACTGGGAACAGTTGCTCTATATATCTTCTTGTTCCAGTATTTTGCCAATCAAATCGATCCCTCGATCGATGCGAGAGGATTGCGCATTCGTGCCTACGGTTCCGCCGCCTTTATTTTGCTGCACCTTATCTTGTCCATCGGACCTCTTTCTCGCCTCAATCCCAAGTTTTATCCTCTACTGTTCAATCGGCGACACATGGGTGTAACCATGTTTTTCTTGGGCTTAAATCACGCTCGGGTCGCCCGAACTTGGTATCACGATTTTGGTAACATCGACCCGCCTATCGTGAGCCTATTTGTCAGCAATACCCACTATTTTTCCTTTATTCGCTTTCCCTTTGAAATTCTGGGAGTGGGTGCGTTAATTATCTTCTTCTTGATGGCAGCAACCAGTCACGATTTTTGGTTGGTCAATTTAACCGCCCCAGTTTGGAAAGCCTTGCACATGGGGGTTTATGCTGCTTATGCCCTGGTCGTCGCTCACGTAGTCATCGGTGCCCTGCAATCCAATCGCCATCCTTTCCTCACGATCGCTGTCGGTATCGGTTTCATTTGGATCGTCAGCATACATCTATTTACGGGTTGGCGAGAAATGCAGAAAGATCGCCAAGATTTAGCCCAACAAAGCGATGACGATTTTGTCGAAGTAGGCAAACTGGGGGAGATTCCCGAAAAGCGTGCCAAAGTCGTCACCATTGGTGGAGAAAGAGTCGCCGTCTTCAAATATGACGGTAAAATTTCCGCCGTGTCCAACGTTTGCCAGCATCAAAACGGCCCCTTGGGAGAAGGTAAAATTGTCTATGACTGTATTACCTGCCCGTGGCACGGCTATCAATACATCCCCGAGACGGGTGCCTCTCCGCCACCCTTTACCGAAAAAATTCCCACCTTTGATGTCCGTTTGGAGGGCGATCGCATTTTCGTGCGAACCATTCCCCATCCTCCCGGAACCCACGTTTCTCCCGCTTTAATCGCTCCGGAGGTGTCACAATGAGTAACAATCGCTCCAATGACGAATTCTACGTCCATTACGGTAAAATTCCCCCCGGATACCTGCGTCATTTGTTTTGGGTTATTCCCCTGTTGGTGGCGATCGCGATCGCCTTGGGTTTCATTCTTCCCGGCATTCACACCCAATTTAACAACGGTCGCAGTCACGGACTTGCCAGCGATGAGTTTATCGGGTTGGTGGAAACCCAACCGGTTCCCCATCTCCTCGTCCCGCGATCGGGGGATACCCGTAACTCGGCAAACTACTCCCGCTACCTTATGATGAGCTTTCGCAAAGCCAGCTTGAGCGATGATTTCCTGCAAGAAAATGAGGGAAAATGGTTGAATGTTAAGGGAACGCTCTTCAATCGGAATACATTAGCGGGAATTGCCGTTTCTACCGGGCGTACCCAACCCGCAGAAGAACCCGCTAACGCACCAGAAATCGATCGCGATATTTCCTTGGGAGAATTTTCCCTCGTGGGGGAAATCGTGGATAGTAAGTGCTATCCGGGGGTGATGAAACCGGGACGCACCCATACCCACCGAGGTTGTGCCATTCGCTGTATTAGTGGGGGAATTCCTCCCGTATTGGTAGTAGAAAGCGAGAACAAGGAAAAACTGTATTTTCTCCTTGCCGATCGCAAAGGAAAAGCGGTGAACGATCGCATCCTCGATAAAGTTGCCGATCCCCTCCGCATTACCGGAGAAGTCATTCAACGGGGCGATCTTTTCATTCTCCAAGCCGATCCCCAAAGTTACGAATTACTTTAAGAAAGGATGAAGGATGAAGGATGAGGGATGAAATTTTCCCACTTCCTTCTCTTCTCCGCTCAACCTGCTCTTCATTTTCTCATCCCAATTGCGAATTGCGAATTGCGAATTGTAAATTATGCTTCAATCCGTCCTGAGTCAAACCAATCCTAAATTGTTGCTCGTTACCTCTCGTGCTTTGGCGGCATTGCGTCCTTCTTTAATTGCTTTTTTGGTTGCCAATGCAACGCGCTTGAGTGGAGGTATGGAAACGCCGATTTCCTTCTGTAATGTGTTATTTGTAGGCAATCTTTGCGCAGCTTTAGCCGTTGTAGCATGGTTTGGTTTAGCGCCGATTATGCAAGACTTGCGTTCGCTCGATCTAAAGACTTTAATCGGACTCTCGGTAAATGGTTGTTTGGCCGCATTACTCTCGTCACTGATCTTTATCGGGTTGAGCTATACTAGCGTCACCAATGCCGTTTTGCTGGGACGTTTTGGCCCGGTTCTTTATGCGTTGGTCGGTGCGATTATCTTGGGCAAACAAATCCATAAATGGGAGTGGGTGGGCTTTTCTTTTATCATCGCTGGCGTTTTAGCCATTGTTTTAATTAGCAACAATTTTCAGATTAACAAAGGAGATTTATTAATTCTCGGTTCGACATTGTGTTATGCAACAACATCTCTCATCGGCAAACTCATGCTCTCGCAAAAGAAGAATTTGAGAATTATTGTTTTTAGTCGTAATTTTATTTCCTCCACTATCTTTTTTTTCATTGTCAGTATTTTGTTCGGCCCCGATCACTTTGCCGAAGCCTTTGCCGGACAACTTTGGATTGCTATGTCAATTTACGCCGTTGTTATTATCGTTCTTGCTCAATTTATGTGGTATTTTGCGCTCCAGAAATTGGACTCAAAAACCGTCGGTAAATGGACGATATTATCTCCCGTGTTTGGTGTAACGTTTGCTTTCATTCTCAATGGAGAAAGACCCACAATCATTCAAGTTATTGCCTTTGCGGTAATTATGATTGGGGTTTTTATCACGAATTTAAGCAAACAAATGAAAGAAATGCCAACGGCAGAAATGGCAGTTTCCGGAGAAAGCTCGAGTATGGCTAATTAGTTGTTTGTTATTTGTTGTTTTCGATACGGCTATTACCAATTACCCATTACCAATTACCCATTACCAATTCCCAAATCATGAAACTTCTAGCAATTTGCGATCCGACGCGGTACGATCGCCCTCCTTTAGACGTACCCACTTTTTACCAGCGTCTTTCCGAAAAGGAACAGATCGACTTTTTTCATATCCCGAGCGATCGCGTTTTCGATAATCATCCCTACTCTTCTCACATTCAAGTTGCTTCCGTTAGCGGAGAACTTTCTTACGAGAGATTTTTAAGATTAGGTGATTTCGCTCATTATTCGATCTCGTTAGAAGAAATCGATCTGATTTTTTGTCGAACCTTAAAACCCTTTCCTCCCGGTTATTTAGACCAATTACAAAATTGGGAGCAATTTGTTAAATTTGTCAATAGTCCAACCGCCAAAAAAGAGCAAATTCAAGCTGACTTTTTACTCAAAGTTGCTCGTCCCTTTATTCCCGACACCATAATTACAGAAGATTGGCAAGAAGCTCTCGATTTTTTCGCTCAAAATAAGATCTTGGTTGCCAAACAAGCCAATAGTTGTGGCGGACGCGGTGTCTTTAAAATCGAATATCGAGGAGGCAAATTTCAAGTTGATAATTTCCTAGCAGGTGTACGGGAATTTAACCATTTTTCCGATGTCATGAATTATATGCAGCGATTGCCCCGCGATCCCTTAATTTTCATGCAATATTTATCTCGCGTGGATGCCGGAGATAAACGCATTGTCGTCGTCGATGGAGAAATCTACGGCGCCTATATTCGTCGCTCTGCAAGCGGACATTGGATTAATAATGTGAGTGGAGATGGCCAGTGTTTTTTAGCAGAAATTACCTCCGAGGAAAAAGAAGCGATCGCAGCAACCGTGGGAGCCTATCGCGATCGCGGACTGCACACCCTCGGCTATGATTTCCTCATGGATGAAACAGGAACTTGGCGCATTAGCGAAATTAATGCCGGAAATATCGGCGGATTTGCGCGTTTGGAACTCTTAACGGGTCAACCGGTTATGGATCGGTTATTTGCATGGTTGACGGAGTTTGCCCATCGTCCCCAAGAAAACCCTAGAATTGCCCTGAGAGCAAGCTGAAAATCCCCTGTATTTTTCCTCGGGGGAGTTGCTCCCTTTTTTCAGGTTATGGGCTTAAGATTTGATTGTCGGTGAAATTAAACTTTTTTGCCCATGAGAACAACTTTAGAGCTTCCCCCCAAAGAAACAACTGATGTGGTTTTGATTCGCCCTTACCATCCTGACGATTTTCCCGCGATCGCTTCTATCTACAATGAGTCGATCGCTGCCAAAAATACGACAATGGATACCGAGTTTTTCAGTGCCGAAAGAGTACGCGCTTTGGTCGAAAAATTTGGCGATCGCGAGACAATTCTCGCCCTCCAAAAGCAAGATCGAACGATAGGTTGGGGCATTATCAAACGCTATAGCGAGCGATCGGGCTATCGCGTTTGTTGCGAAACTTCGATCTACCTCTCCCTCACCGAAACGGGTCAAGGATACGGTACGCACTTACAAACTCATCTTTTACAACAAGTCAAAGAATTTGGCTATCACCACGTCGTTGCTAAAATCCTCGCTTGCAATCAAAAAAGTGTTGCGTTTCATCAACGCTTTGGGTTTGAACTGGTGGGAATTCAAAAAGAAATTGGCTATCTCAATGGCTCTTGGCATGACATTGCCATCATGCAGTTAATTTTACCCGAAATTCCCCCTTATCAATGAACAATTATCAATGAACAATTATCAATGAACAGTTGATGATTGACAAAGGAGTTTTTTATGATTCAAATGATTTCGCCGTTGAGTTCTGACTCGAAAGCTCAAGTTTTTCCGGCTTCTTTGCAAATTCTCATCGATCGCATTCGCAGTCAGATTCAACTCACTCCCGAAAGCATTCGCGATTGCCTTCTTGCCGCTCGAGTGAGTCCCTCAGATTTGCTGCCTTGGGCTGATTTTGAACATCCCATCGATGACGGTTACGGTCGAAAATTAATTTACGATGGCGGTTTTTTTGAAATCATGGTCATGTCTTGGCGCGATCGCGATTATAGTGCCATTCACGACCACGGTTTGACGGAATGGGGAGCGGTGCAATGTTTTGGTGAAGCAGAGCATTACACTTATCGATTAGAAGATGGGGTATTGCAAACCGACCAAAGATGCGATTTTCAACCCGGAGAGGTGAAATTAGTCGATCGCGGTCTGATTCATCAAATGGGCAATTTAAGCGGCGAATATTTCCTCAGCTTGCACGTCTACGGGTTTAATTTGACCGAGGGAACCATAACTGGAAATGCACGACTCTTCGATCTCTGGGAAGGAAGTATTCAGCGCACCAATGGGGGAGTATTTTTCGGTTTGCCCGAGGCGCAAATTAACGATCGCGTTTACGGGTTGCGCGGAGATCGCGAAACCACCCTTCGCCATCACCAACAAATGCGCGATCGCATCTTGCAAATTTTGGCAGCGCGATCGGATGTCACCTTAACTGTAAAACTGGCACAATTAGAACGAGAGATCGCCCTTCTCTCACAAAAATCTCAATAAAATAACCCGATGATGCAATATCGCGCGATCGCAACGGATTATGATGGAACCTTAGCAACCGATGGGGTGGTGGATGCCATCACCCTCGCCACCCTCCAACGCTACCGCGACTCGGGCGGTCGGTTGTTACTGGTAACGGGTCGGGAGTTAGCGGACTTGCGACGGGTTTTTCCCCCGATCGCTCTGTTTGATGGAGTTGTTGCCGAAAATGGCGCAGTCTTCTACCAACCCACAAGCGATCGGGTCAAACTGCTAGGGAAACCCCTGCCCGAGGAATTTGTGGCCACCTTAGTTTCCCGGCAGGTCAGTCCCGTCAACCGAGGCCAAGTCCTCGTTGCCACTTGGCAGCCCCATGGGGACATCGTAGAGCAAACCATTCAAGACATGGGATTGGACGCTCGGGTTATTTACAACAAGCGTGCCATTATGGTAATGCCTGGGGGAGTCAACAAAGCAACCGGGTTGGGGGTTGCCTTAGCAGAACTCGGGATTCCTTTTGATGAAGTTGCAGCCATTGGCGATGCCGAAAACGATCGCGATCTCCTGCTGAGTTGCGGTTTAGCCGTCGCCGTAGAAAATGCCCTGCCCGAGTTGAAAGCGATCGCCCATCGCGTCACTGCTCAACCCCGAGGGGCGGGGGTTCGAGAACTGGTAGATTGGCTCTTAGGGGAGGAAAGATAAATTTTTCTCTCCTTCTCTCAGAAATTGAGCGAATCGTGCAACCCTATAATCCCGATCGGAATATAGGGACTTTCAACTGAACGTCCCTATAGTAATATCAAGGGAGCATTAAGCAGTCATTGCTGGCGATGTCCGGTGATATCCAAATAAATTGAGGATTAGAAGCAAAGCGATCGATGTGTGGAATCTGTGGGGTTGTCTATGCCGACTCGAGTCGAACGGTCAATGCGAAATTAATCGATCGCATGGCCGAACTCATTATTCATCGCGGTCCTGATGAGGGAGGCAATTATGTGTCGGGAAATGTCGGTTTGGGGTCTCGCCGTCTTTCCATTATCGACCTCGATGGCGGTCAGCAGCCCATCCACAATGAAGACAAAACCGTTTGGGTGGTTTTTAATGGAGAACTCTATAACTATCGAGAACTGACCGCTTCTTTAACCCGTTTGGGTCATAAATTCTATACCGCCACCGATACCGAAGTTTTAGTTCATGCCTACGAAGAATTTGGCGATGAATTCTTAGAGTATCTCAATGGGATGTTTGCCTTTGCCTTGTGGGACGAACGGCGAAAAAAATTGACGATCGGGCGCGATCGCATGGGCATTAAGCCCCTTTATTACACCCTACAGGATGATGCCTTAATTTTTGGTTCGGAACTGAAAACCATTCTCGCCTATCCCCATTTACCGCGAGCGATCGATCTGGTTGCTCTCAACGAATATCTCAGTTTTGAATATATTCCCACCCCCAGAACCATCTTTCAAGGGATTTATAAACTCCCCCCCGGTCATGCCTTAAGTTATGCGGAAGGAAAGTTAAAAGTTTGGCAGTATTGGGATATTAATTTATCCCGCAGCGAGAATATTAAACCCAAACGGGTTAAAGAATACGAACGGGAACTCATTGGCGTTCTCAAAGATGCGGTGCGGAAGGAAATGGTTAGCGATGTTCCCGTCGGCGTTCTTTTAAGTGGAGGCTTGGACTCCAGTGCGATCGCTGCCATGATGTCAGAAATTGCCCCCGGCAATGTCAAAAGTTTTTCCATTCGTTTTGACGATCCGTCTTTTGACGAGTCCTCTTATGCTCGTAAAGTGGCACATCATTTACAAACCGAACATTACGAATTAACCCTAACCCCAAAATTAACCTTAGATTTAGTTCCCCAACTCGCCCAATTTCTCGACGAACCGTTAGGCGATTCTTCCATTATTCCCACCTTTTTACTCTCCCAATTTACCCGCCATCACGTTAAAGTCGCTCTAGGAGGAGATGGGGGAGACGAGCTATTTGCCGGATATTCGACCTTACAAGCGCATCGCTTGGTTGAATATTACGAATGGTTATTACCGGGATTCGTTCGCCATCGGATTATCCCTTGGTTTGTCGATCGCTTGCCCGTTTCTTTTGATAATATCAGTTTTGATTTTAAACTGCGGCGTTTTATTGCCGGACGAGGAATTCCCATCGTCATGCGACACCATCAATGGTTGGGATCTTTTACCGTCGCTCAAAAACGCCAACTCCTCGAACCTTGGACGCAATTACAAGAAAAAGATACTTACCAAATTGCGTTTGAACATCAGCGACAATCTCAAGCCAAGGAAGCCTTAAATCAGTTACTCTATTGCGATTTGAAATTGTATTTAGAAGGGAATATTTTACCGAAAGTCGATCGCGCCAGCATGGCCAATTCTTTAGAGGTGCGAGTGCCTTTACTCAATCATACCTTAGTGGAGTATGCGGCACAAATGCCCCACAGTCTAAAATTACGGGGTTTGACAACCAAATATATTCTGCGTCGCGCCATGCGCAAACACTTGCCTCAAGAGATTATGAAGCGCGGAAAAAAAGGTTTTAATATGCCCGTCGCCAAGTGGTTTACGAAAGAATTGCGTCCTTTGGTTGAAGATATGCTCTCTCGGGAAAGATTGCAACGGGAAGGCTTTTTTAATGTTGATTGCGTGCAGCGCTTATTACAAGAACACATGAGCGGAAAAGCCGATCGCCGCAAATTACTCTGGACGCTATTAGTTTTTGAATTGTGGTACGAACATTGGGGAACGGGTTAAAATTGAGTCCGATCAGTCCACTAAATCGAGTTTTTTCAAACGCGATCGGATAGCGCTGGGTTGTCGCTGAAAATGCTGGGATAAATCCATAATTTTCATGCCGTCTTCAAAGAGCGCCGAAAGTTCCTCATCATCTTCAACTGTCCATTTTTCATAGGCTTTCGGATATTTCTTGCGAATTTGAGCCAAGCGATCGCGATCGGCAGATTGAGACTCATCGGACTCCTCTAAATCCCGTTCAAAATCCTCTAAAGTTTGTTCTAATATCTGTTGTAGGGTTTGACGAACATTGGGAAGCGATCGCTTTGCTTCGGGATAAGAATTCCAACAGCTTTTGACAGCTTTATCGATTAAGGGTTTGACGGAGAAAAAGATTTTGTTGGTTGATAATTCTAGGTCGCGATGGAGAGCTAAGGTATTCGCTTCAACATTCACTTTATTATTGGCTTGTTCGAGCAAGGTTTTGACATAAGAAGCGTTCATTACAGCAGCCACCAATTTAAAGCAATAGAGGGGTTCATCGTCTGAAGGTTGAAAAGGTTCGCTCAAACCGATCGTTAACAAAAACTTTTCAGGATTAAAATTTTTTAAATTTAACTGGGCGATCGCTTGTTGACAACTATATTCGCCATCATCGAGGCGCTCTAACCAACTTTTCCACTGGGGATCGGTAATGCTTAAATCATATTCAACGCCATTGAGGGAAAAGATGGCTCGAAATTTTCTTTTACGAGGTAATGTATCGATTTTCCAGATAATTTCCTTGGGTTTGATTAAACACAGAGAAGCAGCAGCAGGATTCTCTTGTAACGTATCAAATTCAATGCGATCGCTTTGATTCCCTAACAACGTTGCAGAAGAACTTGCTTTTTGGATTTCCCGTTTGAGGAGTTGATTTAACTGTTGCGTTGTCGGCCAGCCCATAAATTGCCATTGGCCATCGCTGACGACCCAATTTTCCGGTTGATGAGGGCGAGAATGGAGGCGATCGCAGTCTATTTTGAGAATATTAAAAAGTTCTGGTTCTCGTCCGCCCTCTAAGGTATAATGCTCGTTATAGAGTGTCCCATTTGCGTGAGGAGAAACGGGTCTGAGCCATCCCGAACCATCCGTTTTAAATCCCGCGATGCACCGTCCGCCATGTTTTAAAGAATTGGCCAAACAGATAATTTCAAATGTAGGCATTCCCACCTGCGATCGTCTAATACACTTAAGAATTCAATTTTACCCTAAAATACACTCTGCGATCGCTCCAGAATAGGGTACGCTAGCATTGAGTTCGCAAAATCCCACAAGTGAAGGAAATAAGGGAGGAAATAACTACACCGATTTCACTTTATGATGCGGGGGTTGGGGAAGATTCTTCTGTGGAAGTGGAATCTCCAAAAAATCGACTCGCGATCGCTGCCGTAACGAGATGAGAAAGCAAGCCGATCGGTCCGACAAACAAGCAGAGAAGGAGAGAATGAGAAGTAAATATTTTCTTATTTTGTCCTTCCCAATAAATCCAGCGTCCGACAAATAAATCCATCACCAAAAAATGAACCCATCCTGCTGCGGCTTCTCTTTCATCGCCAAAAAGGCGAACAATATCGGCAAGTTTTGGGTTAGAGAGCGCTCGCACGGATTCCTCATTCAAGGTACCCGAAATCAAGTAAATATAGAGTACAATTAAAACAAGATAAGGAAGCGGCGAAGTCATGACCTTTTTACTAATGCCCCAGTTAGGGAAGAAAATCATTAACAGCCAAAAAGGAATGACAAAAAGATTGGCAAGGTTAAACAGGAGATCGACAGTCATTGGTTATTTTACACATATTGGGGATGTTCGATAATTTGTCATCTTAGCGCAGGAGGGGAGAAAATCACCTCATGATTCCATTCCTAAAAGAATAAGGGTAAAATCGAAGAACCAATTCCGCCGAGAATATTGAGCAAATCGATCCCCAATCCACTCCCACTTTCAGGATTGTTCCGATCTTCAATATGCCGTACGAATGCTTCTACTGCTTGCAGTCCTGCTTCATTCCCTTGTTGTTCAAATAATTGGGCAGCAATTTGTACATCCCGCATTGCTCCGGTTTCATCGGTCAACCGATATAACATAAAACCCCGTCCTAAATAAGCAGCAGCAAATTGAGGATCGATCTGTAAGGCACGATTATACTGTTCGATCGCGCCAACATAATTTTTGCGATTGGCTTCTGCGATTCCCCTCGTATAAAAAGCTTCTGCACTTTCTCTTAAGTACGGCAAGCCGATAGTTCCTTGAATATAAGCGCCATCAAAGCGAGTTCCCGAGAAATTGGCTCCCGCTAAATAAGCATTGCGCAAATCTGACCCGGTAAAATTCGACTCCACTAAAATTGCTCCGGACAAGTTAGCACCATTGAGGGAAGCCCCAGTTAAATTAGCCCCGCTCAAATCTGCCCCCGTTAAATTCGCTTGGCTGAGGTTAGCCCCCCGCAAATCTGCCCCTCGCAAATCTGCCCCTCGCAAATCTGACAAAATTAAACCCGCTCCTCTGAGATCGCACTGAATGCACTGTTTGCTGGAGAGGAGCTGGCGAATAGCTTGAAAGTTCTCAGCTTTGGCAGGAGTCGGGAAGGAGAGGGTCGCAACAAGGAGGGAAGTTGCGATCGCGAGGGCTGATTTTCTCATGATTGGCGATCGGTTCGGGATGTTTCTTATTTTAGTGGGTTGGGGTGGGAATGCGATCGCCTCTTTTCTAGGGAAAATGCTGAATTCCTCTCAACCTCAGCAATCCGATCGCTTCGATCTCAGTGGAAAGGAGCTAGCGTATAGTATATTTCATGCACTTCTCAATCCCTCGAGGAAACCCATTATGACCGATAAAATTATGGTGATTACCGGAGTTACTAAAGGACTGGGACGATCCATGACTGAGGAATTTAGCAAACTCGGACATAAAGTTCTCGGTTGCGGTCGCTCCCAAAGTGAAATTGAAGCCCTACAGAAAACCTATCCCGATGGTGATTTTCAAGTTGTCGATATTGCCGATGCCGATCGCGTGGAAAGATGGCGCGATCGCTTGTTAAAAAAATGGCCGGCTCCCGATTACCTCATTAATTGTGCTGCTCTTATCAATCATCCCGCATCTTTATGGGAAATTAGCGATCGCGAGTTTTCCCAATTAATTGATGTGAATATCAAAGGAACTGCCAATACGATTCGCGCTTTCTTACCTGCTATCATCGCGAACAAGGCGGGAATTATTGTTAATTTTAGTTCGGGTTGGGGTCGTTCCACTTCTCCAGAAGTCGTGCCGTATTGTACGTCTAAATGGGCGATCGAAGGACTGTCTCGAGGATTGGCGCAAGAAGTACCGGAAAATATCGCGGTGATTGCTTTAAATCCGGGGATCGTCGATACGGAAATGTTACGAACCTGTTGGGGGGAAGGTGCAGGGAGTTATCCTACTCCGCAACAATGGGCAAACAGGGCGATTCCCTTTATTTTAAACCTAAAAACTAGCGATAATGGTAAATCTTTAAACGTTTTTTAGCAAACAGATAATGGGTAATCGGTAATCGATCGCCACTCACTGATAAGTGTTTATCAATAACTGTTCACTGTTTACGGTTCACTGTTTACCAAGGGCTACCGACGAGGGAATAAGCTGCCCAATGATAAGGATGAGAAAAATCGGCAGTTCTGGCGATCGCGATATGAGTTGGAAAAGCCACTCGCGTCGAAGAACTCAGTAATTCTCCATCCTCTAAGCGGACGGTTCCGCGAATCATTGCTAGTTGCGTTTGTCTCAGGGCTTCTGCTTTTGTAGAAGCGTGCTTTAATTGTTGATAAAATTCGTTCATTAACGCCACCGAACCAATATCGCTAACTTGCCACAAACTCGCCAGAACCGATTTTACACCCGTTTGTACGGCTAATCCGGCAAAACCTAATTCCGCTTCGCGATCGCCGAGGGCAGTTTCACAAGCACTCAATACCAATAATTCTACAGGTGGATTGTTTAAATTTAAGCGATCGAGGCGATCGAGGGTTAATTGTTCATCAAACAGTTGAATAAAAGAATTCTCCGGTTGACCCGGTTGAAATTTAGCGTGGGTGGCTAAATGAACGATCTCAAAAGGATAATGTTGGCGGCGATTTTGTAAATTATTTAAGGTAAAGGTTTCGTTTAAAAATGCTTCTCCTTGCCAAAGTTGGTTGGCGATCGTATTGAGTTCTATCGCGACACCGGGTAAAGGGGCAAGATCGCTAAATTCAGAAGCACCCATAGCCAAAACACGAGTATTTTTTAACGGGTTATATTCTCTCGCGGTCAGATAAAATGCAGGGGTATTGGCAAGACTATATTTTTCAATCAAAAATTGTTTGCCATCGTATAAAGCGGCATAAGGAAAGGTTCTCAAACCCGGCCCGGCACTAATAATAAGAGTATCAATTCTTTCCGCTTCTAATGTTGCTTCAACGGGTGAAATGATCCAATCATAAAGCTGTTTTCCGAGTTCTTTATACCGTTGCGAATGATGCTTGCGAGGATTGATAAGTTCTCGCCGAAATGCCCGAATTGCTTGTCGTAAAGATTCGCGATCGGCAGCCCGAATATGTCGAGAAATTGGTGGTTTTCCGGGGGTACTGACGGCAATATTAAGATAATCGTCTTTGGACAGCAACCAGACGATCGCGGGGCGAGTTTCGGTTTCTTCTCCCAGTTGAGCGAGCGATCGCGCCATTTCTTCGGTTTGCATGGCCAAATTAACATATTTCGTCCCAAAATATTCCTCGTACTCTTCTCCCCAATCTTTTTCCATTTGTACGATCGCGGTAGAAAGTTCGCTTTCTGGAAATAAAGCAATATTTTGTTCGCTGTGATTTTTCTGCCCCCAAATCGGGGATAATGGAGCCAGACTACCAATAGATAGCGTGCAAGCTAAAGCGAGGATGCTGCGAAAAATAAAGCCACTCTGCGTGGTGTTTGGGAAAATTGAGCGTTTCATGTTATCAGTTACCGCCACTTTCTCGTTTTTCACCGATCGAGGATTGTCTCGATTGTAACCCAAATGACTGAATTTTTCCTGAGAGCTCGTGAAAATACGGTTAAAAAAGCTGAGAAGATAATGAGGGGTGCAGAGATTGCACCCCTCAAATTTTTGCAGCAAAAAGCCGTTCATTATTTCTCGCGATCGAAACCGTATTTCTCTCGCACCCGAGAATTAAAAAACTGACCTAAAGATGGTGTCGCTTTCATTTCGTTGTAAACCTCCTCCGGCACGTCATTATATTTGTAGATACTGCCATTGGCAAACTCAACTTTTAGGATTTTTTTTTCTGGGTCGTAGTCAAAAGATTGAATGACGGCACTGGTATTTTTAAGCAAGGGAAAGGCAATCACATCGCGAATGCTGGGGGAATTTGTCAAGATCATGATCAAGCGATCGATGCCAATTCCTAAGCCTCCTGTTGGTGGCATACCGTACTCTAAAGCGGCTAAGAAATCTTCATCAACGCCCTGTGCTTCCAAATCTCCTGCCGCTTTTTTAGCAGCTTGTAATTCCAAACGTTCTCTTTGATCGATGGGATCGGTTAATTCAGAAAAACTATTCGCTGTTTCCCGTCCGAAAATGAACAATTCAAATCGTTCGACTAATCCCGGTTTAGAACGATGGGGTTTGCTTAGGGGAGAAATTTCTTTCGGATAATCTAACACAAATGTCGGGTTAATTAAGTTTTCTTCTACTCTTTGTTCAAAGGCTTCATTCAATAGCTCTCCGATGGTTTTACACTTATCGGGAATCTCAATTCCAACAGCTTTTGCCGCTTCTTCCGCCTGAGTAAAAGATTGATAAGCCGAAAAATCCAATCCCGTTGCTTCGAGAACTAATTCGTGCATGGTGACTCGCCGCCAAGGGGAAGTCATATTGATTTCTGTATCTTGGTAGGAGATCTTTAAGGTTCCCAAAACCTCTTGAACTGCATAAGTAATTAAATTTTCTGTCAGTGCCATCATGTCGTAATAATCCACATAGGCCTGATAGAGTTCGACGCTAGTAAATTCGGGATTGTGTTTGGTAGAAACTCCTTCATTGCGGAAAATTCGTCCCAACTCAAAGACCTTTTCAAAACCACCAACAATTAAACGTTTGAGATGTAATTCCGTTGCAATTCGCAGATATAAATTCATCTGCAGCGTGTTATGATAGGTCATAAAAGGACGGGCATCGGCTCCTCCGGCTTCGTTTTGTAAAACAGGAGTTTCGATTTCAATGAATCCGAGCTCGTCTAAATAGCGGCGAATAGCAGCAGTAAATTTAGCACGACGGCGAAAAGTTTCCCGGACGGTGGGATTAACAATTAAGTCCACATAACGCTGGCGATAGCGCTTTTCCGTATCGGTTAAACCATGCCATTTATCCGGTAAAGGTAAAAGAGATTTCGTCAGCATGGTATACTCGCTGACATAAACTGAGAGTTCGCCTTTTTCTGTCCGTTTAATTGTTCCTTTTACTCCGATAATATCACCAACATCGGTTAATTTTTTGAGAAGATTAAAAGCATTAGCAACATCTTCCATTTTCGCTTGAATGCGCTTTTTTTCCAGATAGAGTTGGATCGTACCGCTTTCATCTTGTAAGCTGAAAAAAGCTAATTTTCCAAAAACGCGACGGGCAATAATGCGTCCTGCAATAGAAACGGCGACATCAACTTCCTCTCCGGCAGTCAGATCGGCATAAGTGGCTTGCAGTTCTGCGGCATAATGAGTTGATTCCCATTTATAAGCATAGGGATTCAGTCCTTCTTGTTTCAACTGCTCGACTTTTTCCAATCTTGTAGCGCGAATTTCATCGAGAGTTGATTTACTCTCCGGTTGTCGATCGGGATTATTTTGAGATGACTTTGATGACATATTATCTGACCTGTTACTAACCTATCAATTGGCAGAGTTAAAGGAACGAAAAAAATAAATTTTGCAAAAACTTAGATTCTTTTAAGGAAGATGACTTTGTTTTTGCTTTTCTCATTATAGCAGATATTGTCCGAGATCGCTTGATGAATCAAAACGAGGAGAAATATAATCAATAAAAAACATTAAGAACCATGAGAAACCTATTGAGACATCGCCGATTCAAAAATGAAAATTTAATTTCTCAAACTGTTTTCCTCTCCTGTTAAAACTCTTCCGAACACTCTTCCTCACATCCCGAAAATATAGTTAAGGAAATTGCAGCAAGCCACGATCGCAGGTAAAGTGACAGAATAGGAAAATTGACTTGCTGAAATCCTCTCAACAAAATTAAAAAGCCAGCTCTATTTTGTGCGATCTGGTTGCTCGTTTTGAGTTCGATTAAATACTCGAACTTATTGAAAAAAACGGGAAATCTCAATTAAATTTAAAAGCTAAGAACGTCCGACAGTTATATGGTTTTCAAATTCTTATCCAACCTCCCTGCCGCTTTATCGATAGGGCTACCTCTGCGAGTTATTTTAGTCGTCCCCTTTGTCCTGCAAATTTTCGGGACGGTAGGACTGGTCAGTTATCTTTCCTTTAGAAACGGACAGAGAGTCGTCAATGACTTAGCCTTACAATTACGACAAGAGCTAACCGCGAGGATCGAAGGAGAGTTGCGAGTTTATACTGAAGCACCTCATATTATCAATCAACTTAATGCCAATGCCTTAGCTCGGGGCGATATCGATATTACGAATATTAAAGGAGACTATTTTTTCTGGGAACAATCGCAAATTTTTCCCGGAACGAGTTGGATTTATTGTGGAAGTGAGCGAGAGGGGGATTTTTTAGGTGTGGGTCGAGAACCGGGGAAGCCTCAATTCATGACTTTTGTGAATGCAGCAACCGATCGCCGCTTTGTTAATTATACCCTTGACGAGCAAGGAAAACGTACCCAGACTCTGCCTCAAGATGACTCCCCGAGGTTCGATTCTCGCACTCGTCCTTGGTATCGAAATGCTGTTGCGGCAGGCCAACCCAGTTGGGGCGAAATCTATCTCGATGCACTCATTCATCTTCCTCTTCTTTCGGCGAATATCCCCGTTTATGATAATGGGGGAAAACTTATAGGAGTTTGTGCGACTGAATTCTTTTTGTCTGAAGAATTTGCCCAATTTCTGAAAAATTTAGACATTGGCAAATCCGGCGAGACATTTATTATGGAGCGATCGGGAACATTACTGGTAACTTCCTTAAATGAACTTCCTTACGTGAAAAATGGAGATAATGTCGAACGGATCGAGGCAATCGCACTCAAACATCCCCTAGTACGAGAAACGGCAAAATACTTACAAGCCCATTTTGGCGATTTCGATCGCATTCAAACTTCAGAACAACTCGATTTTATCTTGGAGGGCAAGCGGCAATTCGTGCAAGTGCAACCCTTTCGGGACGAGTACGGCCTCGACTGGCTGATTGTCGTGACTATCCCCGAAGCGGATTTTATGGAGCAGATCCATGCCAATACCCGCACGACTTTGGCCCTGTGTCTTGCGGCTTTGGTGGTGGCGATCGCGATCGGGATTGTAACGGCACGATGGGTCACGCAACCGATTTTGCATTTGAATGAATCCGCCAAAAAACTCACTAAAGGAGAGTGGCATAAAATTGTCGAAATGAAACGAGAGGACGAATTAGGAGAACTCGCTAAATCGTTTAATAGTATGGCAGTACAACTCCAAGACTGGTTTGATAAATTAGAACAGCGCGTCCAAGAACGCACGGCAGAATTAGCCGAATCCAACCGACAATTAGAAATTGCTAAAGAAAAAGCCGATGCGGCCAACAAAGCTAAAAGTACCTTTTTGGCTAACATGAGTCACGAATTGCGAACTCCTCTCAATGCCATTCTCGGTTTCTCGCAAATTCTCACGCGATCGCAAAGACTCGACCTCGACCAACAAGAAAATGTGAATCTCATCAATCGCAGTGGTGAATATTTATTAACCTTGATTAATAATATTTTAAACTTATCCAAAATAGAGGCAGGTAAAACAACTCTCAATCCTTCCGATTTTGACCTTTACCAACTTCTAAATGACCTTGAAAGTATGTTCTCTCTCAAGGCAGAAACCAAACAGTTATATCTCTCTTTTCAGCGAGGGAATGATACTCCCCGTTTCATTCACACCGATGAACTCAAATTGCGCCAAGTCTTAATCAATTTAATTAACAATGCAATTAAATTTACCCGAGAAGGAGGAATCTCCATCCGCGTTCAATCAATGAACAATGAGGGAACAACCAACAACCAACAACCAATAACAATACAATTTGAAATTGAAGATACGGGAGTTGGAATTGCCCCAGAAGAGAGCGATCGCGTTTTTGAAGCTTTCGGACAAAGTAAAAGCGGTTTAACAACTCAAGAAGGAACGGGATTGGGGTTGCCAATTTCTCGAAAATTTGTACAATTAATGGGAGGAGATATTACAGTAGAAAGTCAAGTCGATCGAGGAAGCACCTTTACATTTTCTATTCAAGCTACTCTAGCCAAAAGTAACGCGATCGCGAGTCCAGAAACTAAACGACAAGCGATCGCCCTAGCCTCCGATCAACCAATTTATCGCCTTTTGATCGTTGATGATAAACCCGTCAATCGCCAACTTTTAATTAAATTATTTAATCCTTTCGGTTTTGAGCTTAAAGAAGCACAAAATGGGCAAGAAGCTATTGAAATTTGGCAAAATTGGCAACCCCATCTGATCTGGATGGATTTGCGAATGCCAGTCATGAATGGCTATGAAGCCACACAAAAAATCCGCTCCTACCCTAAAGGTCAAGGGACAGCTATTATTGCCATTACAGCCAGCGTTTTAGAAGAAGAACAAGCAGTCGTTTTATCCTCAGGATTTGACGATTTTATCCGCAAACCTTTTCGATCGGAGACAATTTTGACGACTTTAGAAAAACATTTAGGAGTAGTTTTTATTTACGAAGAATCCAACGAACCCGCCCCTCGTTCTTCATCACAAAAATTAACGCCAGCCGCTCTCGATTGTTTATCGGAAAAGTGGTTGAAAACATTCAATAAAGCGACGATAGAGGGAGACGTAAAACAAATACAGGATTTAATTTTAGCAATTCAGCCGCAACATAGAGAAATTGCTACAGCATTGAAGGAATTAGCCGATCGCTACGAGCTAGAGCAGTTATTAGAGTTAACCGAACGAGGAGGAAATTCATGAATATCCGATCGTCTCTCTCCAAATCTATGAGCATCCTCGTTGTCGATGATACGCCAGAAAATCTAAGCGTATTAACACAAATGCTCTCTCAGCAAAACTATGAAGTGCGAGTTGCTCCCAATGGTAAATTAGCATTGCAATCGATACGCTCAAAACCGCCGCAGTTAATTTTATTAGATATCAATATGCCCGATTTAAATGGCTATCAAGTTTGCGAAACTCTGAAAGCCAATCCTCAAACCCGCGACATTCCGGTTATTTTTATCAGTGCTTTACATGAAGCCAACAATAAACTTCAAGGCTTTCAAGTGGGAGGAGTTGATTATATTACCAAACCCTTTGAAGCTGTGGAAGTCTTGGCACGAATCGAAAATCAACTGCGCCTGCGATCGCTACAACTCCAACTCCAGCATCAAAATCAAAAACTCCAACAAGAAATCGAGTCTCGTCAAGGTGTTGAGGAATATTTGCGAATCTTGAAAAGAGCGATCGCGGAGTCAGTCAACGGAATTATTATCGCCGAGGTTCGCGTTGACAATTATCCCATTATTTTTGTGAATACTGGATTCGAGCGCATGACGGGATATCGTCGCGAGGAAATATTAGGAAAAGAATTTTGTTTTCTCCCGGAAAGCGATCGCGAAAATCCCGATTTTCAGAAATTAAAGCAAGCACTCGCGGTGGGCGCATCCTGTCAGGTTCTTTTACATACCCAACGTCAAGATGGAAGGCGATTTTGGAATGAATTAAGTCTGTCTCCAGTTCACGATACAAACGGAAATCTCACCCATTTTATCGGCATTCAAAACGATGTTAGCGATCGCATTGCCGTGAAACAAGAACTCGTCCGTGCCAAAGAAACAGCCGACGCAGCCAACAAAGCCAAAAGTACTTTTATTGCCAATATGAGTCACGAATTGCGATCGCCTCTCAATGCGATCCTCGGCTTTTCTCAACTGATGACCCGCTCGGGGGGGCTGTCACAGAGCGATCGTGAAAATATTAGCATTATTAATCGCAGTGGCGAACACTTGTTAACTCTCATCAATAACATTTTAGATCTCTCAAAAATCGAGGCCGGCAAAACAGCCATGCAGCCCGTCAATTTCGATCTTTACAGTCTCTTGGATGAAATCGAAGATCTGTTTCTCCTACAAGCTGAAAACAAAGGCTTGCAATTAATTTTCCAGCGAGGCGAAAATCTCCCACAATACATCTGCACCGATCTGGTCAAACTTCGCCAAGTGTTAATTAATTTACTGGGCAATGCCATTAAATTTACCCAAAAAGGGGTCATTACCGTGGGCACGAGTCAGTCACCCTTTAAGGAATCAACAACAAATGACCCACAACAAATAACAAATAACCCACAACAAATAACAACTCTAAACTTTGAAGTTGAAGATACGGGAGTGGGGATTGCTCCGGAAGAACTCGATCGCCTTTTTGAGGCATTTGCGCAAACTCAATCGGGAGAAGAAATTCAGGAAGGGACGGGGTTGGGATTGTTGATCAGTCGCAAATTTATTCGTTTGATGGGGGGAGATATTCGCGTCCGCAGCGTGCGAGGACAAGGCAGTACTTTTAGCTTTGAGATTCGGGTGCATCTCGCTCGTGCCACTCAAGTCCCACAAAAAACAACCAAACGTCGGGTGATTGCCCTTGCCGATCGTCAAACCCAGTATCGCATTCTGGCAGTGGACGATCGCCCCAGCAATCGCATTCTCTTAAGCAAACTCCTTCAGCCCCTCGGATTTGCTGTCAAAGAAGCCGAAAATGGCAAACAGGCTCTCGAGATCTGGGAAACTTGGGATCCTCATTTAATTTGGATGGATATGCGCATGCCCGTCATGGATGGTTATGAAGCCACCAAATATATTAAAAGAACTACTAAAGGGAATGCCACAATAGTGATTGCTTTAACCGCAAGTGCCTTGGAAGAGGAAAAAGCGATTGTTTTGTCTGCCGGGTGCGATGATTTCGTGCGGAAACCCTTCCGAGAGGAAGAACTTTTTGAGACAATGGCCAAACATCTTGGAGTCCGTTATGTTTATGATGATACGAATAAGCAAACCCAATATCCCGATCGTGACAATCTCTTAGATTCTGTCGGCTTGCAAGTCATGCCCAAACCATGGCAAGAGCGACTTTATCAAGCCGCGATCGATTTAGATGACGAACAAATTCTGGCTTTAGTGGCAGAAATTCCGGAAGACTATGCCGATTTAGCCAAAGCGATCGCGAATTTAGTCAACCAATTTCGTCTCGATAAAATTATTGATTTAATCGAACAAATTGAAGAATGATGACCGTGCAAAATCAGAAAATTTTTGGCGATATTTTAATTGTTGATGACCTTCCGGAAAATCTGCGAGTTCTCTCGCAAATGCTGTCGGAAAATGGTTATAAAGTTCGCAAGGCGATCAACGGAAAAATTGCTCTGCGAGCGGCAAAATCCGCAGCTCCAGATTTGATTTTGCTAGACATCAAAATGCCCGAGATGGATGGTTACGAAGTTTGCGCTCAACTTAAAGCCGATCCGCAAACTCGGGAAGTTCCTGTAATCTTTATTAGTGCTTTAGATGAAGTTTTAGATAAAGTTAAGGCCTTCCAAATGGGAGGAGTCGATTATATTGCAAAACCTTTTCAAGTTGAAGAAGTGATTGCGCGCATTGAAAGTCAAATCACGATTCAACGACAAAAATTGCAATTACAGCAAGAAATTACACAACGCAAGGAAGCTGAAGAAATTTTACATCAATCTCGCGCTCTCCTCGCCAGTATTTTAAATACTTCTCTCGATGGAATTGCGGCTCTAGAAGCTATTCGAGAACCCACAACGGGAAAAATTGCCGATTTTCGCTGCATTGTTGTCAATCCCGTTATCGCTCGGGTTGTCGATCGCACTAAAGAAGAGTTAACGAGAAAACTTATCCTGAAAAAGTTTCTGAGCAAGCGAGATCCTCTCTTATTTCAAGAGTTTGTGAAGGTCACGGAAACTGGAGAGACTTTAGAGCGAGAATATTGCTACGAACGAGAAAACGGAAACATTTGGTACTATTTGACTGCAGTTAAATTAGGGGATGGATTTGCAGTCACGCTTCGGGATATTACCCAACAAAAACAAATGCTTTTATCCCTACAAGCGGAAAATCAAGAATTGGCACAACGTTCGACA
Organism: Spirulina sp.; assembly: GCA_051439525.1. GTDB lineage: Bacteria > Cyanobacteriota > Cyanobacteriia > Cyanobacteriales > Spirulinaceae > CCY15215. Next base: position 50,600 of record JBFRWJ010000239.1, read on the forward strand.
CTTGATGAGTTAACGCAAACGGCAAATCGACGCTATTTTGAGATTTATCTCAACCAACAGTGGCAATATCTAGCAGGCAGAAAATCTGCCCTATCTTTAATTTTATTTCATGTTAATAATTTGGCGAACTATCGAGAAAAGTATGGAGAGGAAATCAATAATAAATGTTTGCAGACTGTTGCGAGTACAATTAAACAATACCTTCGTCGTTCGGAAGAATTAATCGCGCGTTATGGAGAGGAAGAGTTTGCGGCAATTTTACCCAATGCTGACGATTACTGGGCATTGCAAATTGCCGAATTAATTCGCGCTAATCTCGAATATCGCGAAGATGAAGGCTCTGAAGAAATTGGCGATCGCATCGAGATAACGGTGGGCATTGCCACGTTTATTCCAACAATGAGCGAGTCGCCAACAATTTTAGTCGAGCGAGCTCGAGAAACCCTAGATCGCGCTCGGGCAAAAGGGGGGAATTGTATTGAACTTTATGAGGAGGAATTATCTTCGTCAAACAGTTGAGTTCCGATTCTAAAAGTTCCTTAGATTTCTCGGTATCTACGATGTTGTTCCTTCAATAACTCCCTCTGCCTGATTTGCCAGCATTTTCAGCGCATCTAACGTCTCTCGACTTGGAGCGTGCCATAAACCGCGCTGATATGCTTCTAAGAGTCGTTCTGACATATCTCGTAATGCCCAAGGATTCTTTTCTTGGATAAATTCTTGTACGTTTTCGGCAAATAAATAGGCATCGGCA
>JBFRWJ010000240.1:0-3575 GCA_051439525.1 Spirulina sp.
GGGGCGAAATCTCGTGACACTGCGTATGCGTAAGTCCTGACAGAGATCGATCGCGATCTGGCAATTTTTCAACTTCATTGCCCCATCAATCTTTTCATTTACGATACACCCAAAATTATTTGCGATCGCCAGAGATTAAAAATTCTTCATTCCCTTTGTTTCTTGTTGGCAATCGATAGTTCATCATTCATTCTTGGCTAAACCTTTAAGGGGAGTTTAATAATAAATTCCGTTCCTTCCCCCGGGACGGACAAACACTGAATGGTTCCCCCATGTTTTTCAACCACGATCGAATGCACGATCGCCAGTCCCAAACCCGTTCCCTTCCCCATGGGTTTGGTGGTAAAGAAAGGATCGAATAATTTCTCTTGTATGGACGGCGGGATTCCCATCCCATTGTCGGTAATATGAATAGCAATATCTTCTCTCAGCCGTTTCGTTTTAATGCAAATCTCGAGGGGGGATTTTCCCGATTCCTCTAACGCATCGATCGCATTGGCCAGTAAATTCATAAAAACTTGATTTAACTGACTGGGATAGCATTTAATCAGAGGAATGTCACCGTATTCTTTGCGGATTTTAATACCCGCGTAATCCCCTTTGGCTTTGGTTCGCCCGTGTAAAATCATCAAGGTACTCTCGATTCCCTCATGGATATCGATTTCTTTACAAGCGGTTTCGTCCGTGTGGCAAAAATGACCGAGGGATAGCACGATTGTCCGAATTCGTTCCGAGCCGATCTGCATGGATTGTAGCAGTTTGGGTAAGTCGCTCTTCATAAAGTCCAGATCGATCCGGTCGATCCAATCTTCGATCTCATCATCGGGATGTCGGGGACTATATTTTTGATACAGTTCGACTAAATGCAGCAGCCCCTCCGCATATTCGGAAGCATATTTTAAGTTTCCATAGATAAAATTCACGGGATTATTAATTTCGTGAGCGACTGCCGCAACGAGTTGCCCCAAGGAGGACATCTTCTCACTCAAAACCAGTTGAGATTGGGCCTTTTTGAGTTCTGCAGTTCTCTCCTCAACTTGGCGTTCGAGTCCCTCGTTAAAATCTTGTAGCTGTTGATTTTTCTCTTCTAATTCTCGGGTTAACGAACGGAGCTTGAGATGCAAACCGACTCGGGCGAGCACTTCTGCTTGTTGGAAGGGTTTGGTAATATAATCGACTGCCCCTAAAGAGAAGCCTTTGACCTTATCCGTCGTTTCGGCTAAAGCAGTCATAAAAATAACGGGAATCTCGCGAGTTGCGGGATTTTCTTTCAGGTGGCGACAGGTTTCAAATCCATCCATTCCGGGCATCATGACATCGAGAAAAATGAGATCCGGTTTAACTTCTTCGAGCTTGCTTAACGTGCTTTGTCCATCTTGCGCGACGAGAACTTTATATCCCGACTCTTTCAACACATTAAATAATACTTTGATATTGGTCGGATTGTCATCGACAATTAAAATAATGGGCTGGGTTGGCGGATTCATAGCAATTCAGGAAGAAGAAAACAGTTAAACAGAACGATCGATCAAAACATTGAGTCCAGAAATTGAGTCGCTTGCTGAAGGTCTAACGGTGGGGAAAAGAAATATCCCTGCCCGAATTCACACCCTAATTCTTTTAAATAGAGGTATTGTTGTTGCGTTTCAATTCCTTCTGCTACCACTTCTATCTCTAAATGATGGGCCAAGGCAATAGTCGTTTGCACGATCGCATCGGTTCCTTGTTCTCCCTCGAGCAAGCAGACAAAAGAGCGATCGATTTTCAGGGTATCGATGGGCAAGGCATGAAGGCGACTGAGAGAAGAATATCCCGTTCCGAAGTCATCGATACACAACCTCACTCCGTAATCGTGGAGTTGTCGCAGAACTTGCACCTCTGTTGATGTATCTTCTAGCCAACAACTCTCGGTAATTTCGAGTTTGAGTCGGGCGGGATCGAGAGAGAAGCGATGACAAAGCGATTCGACGGTGTTGCTCGTTTCCCATTGCAACAATTGGACGGGCGAAACATTGACATTCATAGTCCGCGCGCGATCGTATCGTTGTTGCCAGTGTTGCAGTTGTTGGCCGGCCATCTCCAAGATCGCATCCCCTAAACGGCAAATTACCCCCGTTTCTTCGGCAAGGGCAATAAATTCTCCCGGGCATAACAGCCCGTGTTGGGGATGCTGCCAGCGTACCAAGGCTTCAAAGCCGATCGGGCGCTCGTTGTCTAATCTGAGAATGGGTTGGTAGTGGAGGTAAAATTCGCCACGTTCTAAAGCGCGTTGCAGATCGTGTTCTAATTGCAATTTGGCGAGGGAACGGGCCTGCATTTGGGGAGTCAGCACGGCAAAACGACCCCTTCCGTCTCGTTTGGCTCGATACATGGCGACATCGGCATCTCGGAGGATATCGATCGCATCTCGATAGCGAGGGTCGTAGCAGACGATGCCGATGCTGGCTCCGGTGGCAATGCGATAGGTGGGCGTGTCGCGATCGGTGAGGAAAAAAGGTGCTTGCAGTTGGCTTAAAATCTCTCGGGCGAGAGTGCGGGCTTCCTCGCCATCGCCCTGGAGCAAAATGGCAAACTCGTCGCCTCCCAAACGGGCGATCGCCCCTCGGGAGGCAACGCAAGTTTGCAGGCGTTGGGCGACGGCTTTGAGGAGTTCGTCCCCGACTAAATGTCCCAAACTATCATTCACGCTTTTAAAGCGGTCTAAATCGAGAAAGAGAACGGCAAAATCGCGATCGCTCCCGTCTCGCCTTTGGAGCAGGGCAGCAGATAAATACTGCACGAACGAGGTGCGATTGGGCAACCCCGTGAGCATATCGTGGGAAGCTTCGTAACTGAGGCGTTCTTTTTGCTTTTCGACATCTTGCAAGGCATCGGCGAGTTCTCGGGTTCTCTGTTCGACGCGCAGTTCCAGCTCTTGCGCGAGTTGGCGCAACTCGACTTCGACGGACTGTCTGGCGCAAATTTCCTGTTGGAGCTGTTGATTTTGCTCTTGGAGGGTTTGATGCAGCCGACGCAGTTGCAGGTGTAGGCGAACGCGACCGAGAACTTCTTGGGAGTAAAAGGGCTTGGTAATATAGTCTACTGCCCCCAAGCTCAAACCTTTCACTTTTGAGTCTCGCTCCGAGAGTGCCGTCATAAAGATAATGGGAATCTCTTGCGTCCGGGGGTTCTCTTTCAGATGACGGCAGGTTTCAAAACCATCCATCCCCGGCATCATAATATCCAGCAGGATTAAATCCGGTGCGATTTGTTCGACTTTGGAGATCGCGCTGGCTCCATCGGATGCCACCAAAACTTTAAACCCCGATTCTTTGAGAAACTCAAATAAAAATTTGAGATTTGTGGGATTATCATCAACAATGAGAATCAGGTCTGATTTGCTCTGGGTCATCGCTCGATTCTTGTCTCACTCGTAACTGGAAGGCTGACAAGTTTTAGAATCGCATAACGCGACTATTCTTAAGAATAATTGATTGGAGTGGGGTATCCGACCCCTTGGACAAAATAGTGTAGAAACGGCGAAAAATCAATGTAAACATAGCCCCCTCGATCGGGGTGCGATCGGGGGGTTGTTG
>JBFRWJ010000241.1:0-12269 GCA_051439525.1 Spirulina sp.
ATCAAAGCGCGTCCAAAGTTGTTTGGCACTTTTCCACTGAAGATGCACGAGTCCAACTCAAACATCTGTATCCTGTTTTTGAGGAGTCAGAATCTATTGCACTTAATTAGCTGTGTCACGCCAGTAGTTATGAGAAATACATCATCGAGATGGCGACGTTGCTTGGCTGCCTCAGCTTCAATGATTTCTGCCTCAGCTTCAATGATTTCTACTTCTAGTTTTGTTTTCGCTAGTTCTTGCCGCGCATTTCGCGCATTTACCAAGGCAATCGCCATGGCAGCCATTGCTAAAACCGCGATCGTGCTACTCACCCACAGTCGTCGAGCCGCCCTGCGTTTCTTGTCTTCGCTGTGCTGTTTTGCTAACTTGTAACAGGCATCGAGAAAGCGCTGTTCGTCATGCCCCAAGTTTTTTTTTCTCTGCGCCCGCGCCTCGGCATCCAAATATTCTTGCCCTCGCAGCAAAAACAACTCTTTTTCTTCTGGTGGTGCTTTCAACCATGCCGCGATCGATTCCCAGTAAAAAGGCGGGGGCAATTCTGCCAAAGCTCCATCTACCCACGAGAGATCGAACACTTCTGCATAGATAGGATTGTACCCTTGCAATCGACCCTCACGCCGCACCACCAACCCTGTCAGCCGCAGTTGCAATTGTTCGTCACTCTCATCTGCCTCGACCTCGTTTCCCTCTAAAATCCGTCGGTACAGCCCTAACAATTGTCTTCTTAGCCGTTCTCTACTCCGCAACAGGCGATCGCGGATCGTTTTCAAATGGGCTGGCAGATCCCGCGTCTCCCAATTGGCAATAATTTGCGTCCTCACCACCTCCTCAACCAACCCCCGAGGCGATACTCCCTCATCCAATCCTTGCACCACCAACTTCAAAACGCGCTGAGTCAAAAACGGTTGCCCATTTGTCCAGTACAATACCTCCTCCAAAATCCCCAAGGGATTCTCCACGCGCCCCTCTAGCCCCTGAAGTAGAGGCATTGCTTCCTCTAGCTCAAACCCGTACATCTCCACCGGATAGCCGATATTAAACGCCGAACTTTCTTTGTTGACAATCAAATCGCTCGGAGTCGCCACCCCTAAAAAAGCAAAGGTTAAGCGCTCGTATTTCGGTTTTTCTGCTCGTTGTTCGTGAAAATTGCGAATCAGCCCAAAAAAACCATCTGTATCGAACTTGAGACTGAGGAGATTATCGATTTCCTCGACAAAAATTACAATTGGTTGCAAGAGTTCCACCAAAAGAACGCGATCGATGAAATAATGAAAACGCTCCACCGCCGAAATATCTTGAGCCTTGAGGTCTTTCCACCACTGGGAAAAAGCGATCGCGTCAGACAACCCCAAATCCTCAATTAACCGCTTAATCGTTCCCGCATACCACTGATCCTCTCGTAATGTCGTCCCGCGAGTCTGAGGATCGATAACCGCACAAGCAACCCCCGCATTTGCCAACTTCTGCATTGTCCGCACCCGCAAACTCGATTTGCCCATCTGTCGCGAGTTAAACACGAAACAATATTCCCCCGCCAAAAGCCGATCGCACAGTTCGCGATCGCACTGTCGTTCCACATAGGCAGGATAATCAACCGATAAACTCCCCCCGACTTGGTAATTAAATTGCGGATCGGATTGCACGCTCATTTAGCCTCCAAGCGATCGCGGAAATACTGACGATAAAGCAAACAGCGAGGTTGTACGCCCTCGGGGACTCGTTCGATCAGTCCCATGCTATCCAGTTTAAACGCTTCCTCCGAACCCAAACGCACCGGAGTTTCCGACGCAACAACACTTTGCATTGCCTCCCCGAGTTCGGCGCGATCTGCCAAAACCTTGAGGTGTCCGGACAAATGATCCCGATAAATCCCCGCATCCGTTGCAGCTACTCGCAAAAACTCTGCTAAGGAGAGATCCCCCGCCGCAATGTGGTAGAGTGCCAAACGGACGAGGTAAGGATGACCCCCAATCAACCCCATGATTTCCTCGATCTGAGAACTCGTCCAAGTTAACCCGTGCCGCTTTACCAGTTCCTCCACTTGGGTTGGGGTAAACTCCTCCAATACAATCGGCAACCCCACATTAAAAGGAGATTGGTTAATATCCTTCTGCAAATACGGTTCTTGAGAATGAATGATAACGAGGCGCAAATTTCCCCAAAGTGAATGGTTGCGCGATCGCTCGTGCCAACCCCGCAATAACCCACAAAAATCCGTCTCGATATCCACATATTTAAACACGCGATCGAAATTATCCATCGCCAACACTAACGGGCGATCGTCCTCCGAAAGCAAGTATTTTTCAAAATAGTCAGTTACGTTATCATTTGCCCCAAAAATATCATCCCAATACTCCTCAACCTTGACGCGAATCCCCAACGGTTTGCCCGTAGAGGCGCAAAACCACTGCATGAACTTATCCAGATCGTGAAAGAATTTCTCGTTCGTTTGGTGCAGATCGATCGTCACCGTGCGATAGTCCAATTGTGCCGCCCGAGCCAACACCCTCGCCGCCAAAGAAGACTTGCCCATATTGCGCGGCGACTTAATCCGAATCAGGGATCCCGGTTTTTGGACTTCTGCATGGCATCGCTCCTCATAAATCGAAGCAATATAAAACTCAGAATCAATTCTCACCTGTCCTTCCGGAAATTCCAAACTACCGGGAAGGATTTTATTGTCTTGGGAGGATTTTTGTTTTAACCGATCCGATCGCCGTTTCAGAATCGGAATATGATGCTCCTCGAGTCCGGCTAAATTAATCCGATTCGCACCCAATTTACAAGCAAACTCAAAACTTTCTCCCGCCCCGATCGCATCGTAAAACCCCACGGCAAATTCCCCTGCGGCGCGATCGCTAATTTCCCGATCCATGCCCACCACATAGTCAATATGAGCAGCGATCGCCTTTGCCTGCACCTCGGAATAACAAGCATTTAACACCACGCACTCAACAGTATCGGCAAATAACTCAAATAACCTCGCGATCGCTTCCGTACTCACTAACCGAACTGACCCGCTTTCATCCTCTAAAGCCAATCCTCCCTCTCCCGCACCATGCCCGGAAAAATGCACGATCTGGGGTTTCAACTCCAAAATTGCCCGTTGTACGTCACCGGGACGCACCGCCCACTTTTGCTCCAACTCAAAGCGATCGCGCTGCTTTGATCGTATCAGAGCCTCATCAATTTCTCGCACTTCCCGATCCAACCGTAAAGGCGTTGAATTTTCGGGATTTGCCGTTAAAATCAGAATTTTTTTCACGGACAGTGCCATACATTTGCGAGTAAGGGTCAATCGTATTTTAAACCAACAACGAACAACCAAGCTCTTCTAGGATGCGTTCGCGTAACGCATCTTCACCATGCTAGTATGTACGGAGGGACGTACTAATAGAAATGAAGATGGAAGCTGAGTATAATTTTAGCCAAGGTAAGCAAGGTACAATTGACCCGATCGCATCGGGTAAGACGCGTATCACAATTCATTTAAATAACGATGTTTTGGCATGGTTTCGCGATCGGTTACACCGATCGGGTGGAGGCAATTATCAAACCTTGATTAATGAGGTATTTCGTCAGCACGTTCAGCATCAGCACGAGTCAATAGAAGAAACGTTTCAACGAGTTCTGCGAGAAGAGTTAGGACGCGTTGACGAAGGAAAATCCACTAGAATATGAGGTTTTATGAAGATGGAGAATAATCGCGAACTAGACGATGACTTACGTACCGAGTATGATTTTACTCAAATGGGGCAAGGTATTCGAGGTAAGTATAGTTGAACGCTATCAAGCAGGGACAAATGTAGTTTTACTCGATCCTGAAGTTGCTGAAGCATTTCCAACTAGCGAATCAGTTAATGAAGCACTGCGGCTACTCATGCAGATTGCTCTTAGAAAAAACTCTAACAAATCATTGGAACAGACCGAAACTTAATATTGCGCTTGTCAGGTGCATTCATGAAATGAGATCGCGTTCCTCAATGAATCTTCAAATGATACAATATTAGGATGGATATCAAAAAAAAATAAACGATGCAACTTGAAGACTACTTCGATTTTCTCTCTGCCGATGACATACGCATTAAAATTTGGGGATTATTATGGATACGACCCAATTTTTCTTTTCGTGAAATTGCAGAAACAATATATTTAATTTGGGAAGTTAGCGATACGGATGAATGGCTTAATAAATTAGATTGGATTCCTTTTGATGAAAAGTGATTTTTTGCCTTTGCAAGAAAATTTTAAATTCTTTCTTTTCTCTCATTTTTGTAAAAACCATTTTGGATTCAGCTAAAGTAATATATTTATCAGGTCTCAGTAAAATTGCTTGTTCTAGGGTTCTGAGAGTACCCTGAATATCGGCTAGTAAAGTATAACAAATTGCTTGTTCGTACCAGAGCAAATCGTTCTCAAAATCGAATTCTAAAGCGCGATTGTAACTCAAAATTGCAGAATACGAGTATCCCTGTTTTTGCAAAATATTTCCCCGTTGATACCACGACCAAACATCATTGGGTTTCAATTGTAATGCGCGTTCGTAAAAGAATAATGCTTGCTCTAAATCTCCGATTTCTCGATAAACATCTCCTTGTCGATAAATACACCAAAAATCTTCAGGGCGAAGATTTAACGCTTTCTCATAACAGGCGATCGCGTCTTCATAATGCTTGCCTTTGCGCCATGCCTCTCCTTGTTTGTAATAACTCCAATAATCGTCTTGCCTGATTTTTAAAGCACGCTGAAAATAAGCGATCGCGCGTTCGTATTGTTGCAATTCTTCTAAGGCAACGCATCCCATTTCATACCAAGACCAATAATGATAGGGATTAATTTGCGCGGCTTTATGATAACTTTCTAAGGCTTCTCCATAACGCCACATTTTCTCCAATACTCTGCCGCGATGATACCAGATGTCATAATCGTCTGGGTGATACTCCAACGCCTTTTCATAATGAATGAACGCCTCCTCATAATAGCCGCGATCGTGCAATTCTCGGCCTTGTTCGTACCCATCTCGATATTGTTCTAATTGGGCTTCTAATAATCGCTCGTTTGAATAATTTATCATTTTGACAATCTTGGCCGCGATCGCAGACCCCAAGCGGTATAATAATCTATCATTGATACCTTATCTTATTTTGACGATCGGTGAGCAATGTTACCGAGCGACCTTCTCAGTTATCGCCTGAATGGTGAAGCGATCGCCCCCAAACGCCTTCCTCTAGATTCTAACGCGATCGCCCTAGCAAGCGAACAAATTGAATGTTTCCAAAATTGTCTGGGAAAAACCCAAGGAGAACTCGATCGCCAACTCCGAGACTTAGAAGGAGATAGTCCCGACTATCGTGTCAAACGGGGACTCGGGCATCTCCTCAGAAACAGTTTTTCGACGTTTGAAATTGTCAGTCCGCTCGAGCCGCAATTACTTCGACAGCGCGTATTTTCTCATGCTGCGACGACTCCCCCCCTTCCCCACAATCGCAACTCGAGCCTCGAGTCTTTATCGAGTATCTTATCGAAAGAACTCAACCGTGAAGTTTTACCCGCAGAGATTCAAAAAGGACTCTACGCCGATCTACAAGAAAATCGTATTTTAACTGAATTTGAACCCCCTGCTCCCGATACCTTAATTCATCGTTACAATCTCTCACAAGTTCAAGGAGTTTTTTATCGTGCGAGTGAAGTTACTCTGAATGCTCATCGTAATGTTCCGGGGGAATACAAACTTTTATTTCGCTATTTGAAACTGTTTCAACTCATGTTTTATATTGAAGGCGATGTGGATCATGGATTTACCATTACTCTCGACGGACCCACCAGTTTATTTAAGTCTAGCACCCGCTATGGCTTAGCTTTTGCTAAAATGTTGCCCGCGCTTCTTCATGTCACGAAATGGAGTTTAAAAGCGATATTAGAACATAAAGATTTCTATACGGGAGCGAAAAAGAAAGGCATTTTTGAACTCGACGATCGCTGTAATTTAGTCACCCATTATCCTCCCGGAAAACCTTACGATAGCATGATTGAAGAATCTTTTGCCAAACGGTGGGAAAAAACAAAAACCGACTGGGTTTTAGAACGAGAAGTGAACTTAATTCCCATTCCGGGAAGCGTGATGATTCCAGATTTTCGCTTGGTTCATCCCGATGGAAAAGATTATATTTTAGAGATTGTTGGCTTTTGGCGACCGGAGTATTTACGGAAAAAGTTTTCCCAAGTTCGTCAGTCAGATGTCGATAATTTAATTTTAGCGATTTCCGAGCGTTTAAATTTGGAAAAATCTGGTGTTAAAGCCGAAAATGTTCCGGCAAAAGTCATCTGGTTTAAAGATAAATTATCTCCCAAAGCTGTTTTAAATATATTATAAAAAAATGGAGATTGTCAACCAAAAGCAAGAAAAATTAGTCATTTATCCCAATAAGAAAAGAATTGCGATCGCGGCTCTTTTTACTTCCTTAGCAACTTTATTCTTTTTCTGGTTAATTGGGGCATCTCTAGACCATGCCGATCCCCGATTTTTGGATTATATTCTCGGCATTTTACTGGGGTGCTATTTTGCTTATTTAAGCTTCGATCGCTGGACTTATTTATTAAAAAATCAAAATAAACCTGCCCTAATTATAGATGAAAAAGGGATTTTTGACAATACTTTATTTTCACAAACTGGCGCGGTCGCATGGCAAAATATAGAAGAAATCTTCCTGTACGATCTACAGTTAAAAAGTGGAGGACGAGAACGCGCCTTTGGAATTGTTCCCAAAGCAGGGAAAACATTTCTCAAACAATTTCCTCTCTCGTGGCGCATGAGAAGAATAGCGATCGCTACCTTTTTCCGCTTTCCCATTACGCGCGCTCCAATTAATATTCTTCTAAGAGACTTAAATCTACAAGAATCTTGGAAATTAGAGCAAGAAATTCACGCAAGAAGACCAAAATTATAAATTTACTCGCTTTCATCGGTTTTATCCTCTTCTTCTGTATGTTTCCTCTCTTCTCTCTCTTCCTTAGTTTCCTTGTCTTCCTCCTCCTCCTCCTCCCAAGGAGAATCATAACGATTCCACGGTAAAATTGGCTTATTCGGAAGTTTATTGGTCAGAACGGTGATATTATCCGGATCGGGATCGGGGAGCAAAGTTTCTGGGACATTTTCTTCTGGTGACGTTTCTGAAGACTCATCCTCCGATCTATCTTCATCGACTGATTGGCCTTCTAATTCATCCACCGACTCATCATCTAATTCATAAAGAATTAATTCTTCAGGGACTAATTCTTCTATTGACCGTTCTTCAGATTTGCGAGATTGGGTATTGGAAGCCATAGGTCAAGTCATATATCATAAACCCAGAAAACTGGTTTCGAGAGCAGGAAGGAAATAAGCTGACACCGTATGTAACATGATAGCGAATGCGATCGCCAATGTCACGTAAGCAGAATAGGTAAGAGATTGGGAAATATCATCCAAGCGCTGTTTGTTAATTTGATAAGTTTGAACCAAATTGACAATCATTTTTAACTGATATTCTTCTGGGGTCAAATTCAAATAGCGTTCGAGAAACTTTTTGTCTTCTAAATTGGGACTAATTGCCACTTGACGGGGAAGAAAAGCGTTAATTAATAAAATAAAATTAACTAAAAAGCCGATGACTTCTCCCAAACTGAAAAAACTGGGCGTAAACATCAAGCGAGATAGGGTTAAACTGGTTAGTAAGGCACCATTGACGACAAATAAAATATTCAATTTAGTCGTAAGAGAATGACCTTGTTGGCGTTGTTGTTCGAGTACCCCCCGCACGTCTTGCGCGGCTAAATAAACCGTACTCCAAATTCGTTGGGGCTTGGTTTCGCTGGCTTTAACTTTTGGCTTAGTCGGAACGTGGGTTTCTTTTGGGCGATCGCTGGAGCGAACGGGAGAAGAACTCGCAGGAGAATTCGATAATAATTGAAAGGCGCTCTTTAACGTCTCATTCGGTAAAGTTTTGGAAGTAATTGACGATAGCGTGGGCGATTGTTTGCGTTCCATCAGTCATTAAAGGAGAAGATTGTTGGGGGGGATTTGGCGATCGCCGCAGAAATTCCCAGTCTCCTTGAAAGAAAGAATCGGGATCGATAATTTGATGGAAACCGTAATTTTTCAATCCTTCGAGTAATAACGGCGATTCTGCAAAGCCTTGACGCGTTAAAGACACAATGGGACAATTTAAGCGCAACGCCTCAGAAAAGGTACTATAACCGGGCTTGGAGATAAGCCGATCGCAAAAGGGCATAAAATCCACCGGACGATAGTAGCGATCGCGAACGGTGACTAAATTGGCCAAATCCGGAGCATCGCGATCGAAGGTGATAAACTGCCAGTCTGGAAATTCCTTAATTTTATTATAAGGAATTTTTGCCAGTCCCAACCCCCCAAATGTCAATAAAATTCTGCGTTCTCGGGGTTGGACGAGATTAAATTTCTCTGTTATGTGTTTTTCCGAGTGACGGGGCGTTCCTCCCGTTAATCCCGCATCCAAAATATGAGGAAATGCTGACATCGGTTCGTGAAGTGGGAGGCGAAAGAGAAGATCGCACTGACGAAAACAATCTTCGATCCAATTGGCAATTTCTGTAAAATCTTCTCCCCAGTCTCGATAAATAAAATCCCAACCAAAATTACTCATCATCCAGCAGGGAATTCCCGCAGCTTTGGCGATCGGGGCAGCGAGGGGAGGGATATCCCCTAAAATTAAACCAATGCGATTCGTCTGAATAAAATTTACCTCTCCGCCAATAATGCGGTGTTGTGCGGCACGAATTTCCTCTAATTTAGTCAAGGTGGCCGATCTGTCCATCGTCAGACTGTCGGATTGAATCACCCCCACATCCAGAGCACGGGGACGGTGAATAAAATCCCCTTCAATATAAGACTCGAGCAGCCATCGCGGTGCAGCAGTCGCGAGAACGAGTAAAATATCCGGATTGAGTTTTTTGATTGCTCCAGCAACAGAAGCAGCACGGACGGCGTGACCGAAGCCGTGATTGGTAATGGCAAAATAAAGACTGGGCATAGATTATCAATGATAAGCGATCGGCCGTTTGAAGTAAAAAATGTGAGTATTTTTCTCAAGTCCTTTTGTGACTGTAACCAGTTCCCAACCTTGTTCCCCCAAATAATTGAGGGTTTCTATCACTGATTTGCCTTGCAGTATCTCCGCCAATTCCCGGTCTTCAGACTCCACTGTAATTCTCAGGGGATTGAGGGGGAAGATGGTTTCCTGAAAGACGATATATTCCCATTTTTGGATTGGATTGTTCACGCTAGAGCAAGCTGAGAATGAAAAAACCAGTATTTACCATAGCAAAGATCGGGGACAAAGCGCGAAACATTGCGATCGCCTCTCCCTCCTGCAAAATATCCACTTTTTGACCTCTGGCAATTGGCGATCGCGAATAGGATTCTCGATTTGAATATTGTGTAGATTATTCGGTAGGATTAGCGCTCAAGTAGGTATAGCTATTTAAACTGGATTTGTAATTTTTTAATAAATGTTGGGCTTCTTCTAAAGTCATTTGGCGATCTTGAATTGCTTGTTCGGTACGACAGCGAATTTTTTCGACAAGCTCTTCTGCATTATATTGAGCATAACCGAGAACATCGGCAAGAGTATCCCCTTTAACAATATATTCAACGTTATATCCTTGGGGAGTCATCTTGATATGCACGACATTGGTATCGCCAAATAAATTGTGTAAATTACCCATGATTTCTTGATATGCTCCGACTAAAAACATCCCCAAATAATAAGGTTCAATCGCGCGCCCTCCTGTCGGCATTTGCACTGTTTTGAGAGAGTGCAGTTCTAAGATTTCTTTTCTTTCATGCCGATCGATAAAACGATTAATTTTACCATCGCTATCGCAAGTCAAATCGGCAAAAATCCCTCGTTCTGTGGGTTCTTCCCCTAAACGATGAATGGGCATAATCGGAAATAACTGTTCGATCGCCCAAGCATCGGGAGCTGATTGGAAAATCGAGAGATTGGCATAGTAAATCGAGGCCATATTTTTCTTCAAATTTGCCAGATCGTCGGAAATGTAATCACGATCGCGAGTAATTGTCAAGATTTTTTGACAGCATTGCCAATACATTTCCTCAGCTTTTGCCCGTTCCTGCAAGCTCAAATAGCCAAAATTAAATAAACTAATGGCTTCATTCTTAAATTGAATGGCATCGTGATAGGCCTCCTGATAATTATCGGCAGAAATAGTCGCGTAAGTTTCCCAAAGATTGCGAAGAATGAGATGCTCTCCTTCCGCGATCGGTTGCAAGTTTTTGCTTTCAGAGATCTCTCGCGTCATGCCTCGACTCGTACCGAGAATATCAAAAATTAAGACTCCTTGATGGGCAGCGATCGCGCGACCGCTTTCGCTCACGAGAATGGGAGCGGGAATATTGCGCTCTTCACAGGCTTCTTTGACTTCTGCCACAATATCATTGGCATAATTCTGCATATTGTAATTTTTAGAAGCGTAACAGTGGGTTTTAGAACCCATATAATCGACCGCTAGACCTCCCCCCACATCGAGATATTGCATATTTGCCCCCAACTTGACCAACTCCCCATAAATTTGACTGGCCTCGCGAATGGCATCTTTAATCGTGCCGATCGCGGAAATTTGCGAGCCGATATGAAAGTGCAATAATTGCAAGCAAGACAACATTTCTCGACTGGCTAATTGGTTAACAACATCCAGAATTTGTGGAATTCTCAACCCAAATTTAGCGCGATCGCCGGTAGAATCTCCCCATCGTCCCGAACCTTTCGCACTCAGTTTGGCACGAATTCCCAAAATCGGTTCGATCCCCAAGGTTTGACTCATTTCCAGAGCGATCGCTAACTCCTGCACCTGTTCGATGACGATAATGGAACGATGTCCCAATCCCATTGCCAATAACGCCATTTCCATATACTCTCTGTCCTTGTAGCCGTTGCAAATCAGCAAAGGGACTCGGGCATCATTTCGATCGTTTTGCCGAGGTTCTAGGGTCGCTAAAGCGATCGCCAGCTCGGGTTTAGACCCCACCTCCAACCCAAATTGATAGGGTTTGCCACATTCCACCAGAGCCTCCACGAGATGGCGATGTTGATTGCACTTGATCGGATAGACCCCCCGATAAATATTGGGATAGTGATAGCGCGCGATCGCCCGAGCGAAACAAGTATTTAAGCGATCGAGGCGATCGGCGAGAATATCGGGAAAACGAATGAGCAAAGGCAAATTGAGATTGCGCTGACGCAGAGATTGTACTAATTCGTACAGATCTAAAGACCCCCCGCGATCGCCTTGGGGGGAAACGAGAACGCGACCCGCAACGTCGATGGAAAAATACGGATGTCCCCAACCCTGAATTTGATAGAGTTTTTCGCTATCTTCAACGGTCCATGCTGGCATCAAATTGCTCCCGATTTATGATAATGTTGATTCAATCTCAATCATCATCAGTTAATCATTTTGAGTTTTGTTGGATGAATTAGACATTCAAAATCCAATACTCAATTTTTCTGGCATGGGAGTGGAGGGCGATCCCCTTCAATACCCAACCCTACTGTTTTGACAAAAATGAGATGCTGTCATTCCTCAAAAGTATCCAGCAACTCGGCTTATGTATGAATCGGATCGAGGCAGCGATCGCTCCTCAACTCATCCCGCAATCGCTTGGATTACTCGCCATCCCATCCTATTTTGGGGTGGACTTTGGACTGTTGCCCTGTCTGTTACCATAGGCGTAACCGTAGGGCTCCTTCATGCCGAACGATTTGCACCTCGAGAATCCTCAAACATTCCTCCCGCATTAAGAAAAGAATCCCTCCAACGTGGAGACGAGGAAGAATTTGAGGCTTGGAGCAATTCTCGAGAGCCAATGTCGGTTCGGGATACCAATCAACCCTCTCCCACTCCCAAACCATTTTTTTCCCTCTGGTTAATTGGAGTCATATCCGCGAGTTGTGCAGTCGGGTCGTTGTTTGTCACCTTAGTTTTAAAATCCCTCAGTTTCTCCCAAACGCCTGCCAAACGCTTACAACCCGTTCGTTTATCACAAAAGCTACCTAGTTCGAGTATGCCTCGGTTTCAAACTCAGTTTGGAGCGACTCCCTATCAACCTCCCATTGTTACCGATATGACTGAAACGCGTCCCCGGGTAACGGTGTTACCACCGGAAGCCATTACGCCTCTAGATTCTCCCGAACGCGATGGCAATCTTCTCGAACAACTCGATCTTCGCA
>JBFRWJ010000242.1:0-5877 GCA_051439525.1 Spirulina sp.
AAGTAGAAGCGATCGCGATATCGCCGCCAAATGTTCTCAAGACTTTCTCATGAACTGAGTTGCCGGCAAATAATAACACTCGTGCCGATAAATCTGTGGGTAAAATATCCTCATTGGGGGCATATAATAACAACCAGTTGCGATCGCCAAATTGCAACTGCGCGATCGCCTCGTGCAATCTGACAATTTTGGCGTTACCCAAGGTTGCCTCCTGTCCGACGGCAAAAGGATGCACTTGCTGGGCTAAAACTTCCTCATTTTCGGCTGTAAAGGTCGGGAAGGCGTGTAAAAAGGTTTTCACGGCTAATTTATCAAAAATTGCTTGCCAACCCGGTTCTGAGTAATTTTTCAGAGACACGGCCAAATCGATGCGATTAATCCCCCCATGAGCTAAAAAGGGCAAAATTGTATAATTTGCTGTATCGGTATCTCCCGCATCGATCAGAGTGATTTTGCCGCGATCCTGAATAACGATCGCTTGTTCTCGTCCGGCAGAAAGTACTGTCACTCGCGTTAACGTCACATTAACATACCAAAGGGGCGCGATCGCGATTAAAATGGCAACCAATCCCAATCCAACCCATTTTTTCCCTTGCTGCAACGGTTTCCACCAACAAATCCCCAGAATAATGGCATAGATCGCCAAAACTTGCAGGAGGTTTAAATTTCCTACTGCTTGATAACTTCCGGGTAAATTGACGAAAAAGCGGGCGATATTGACAAAAAACTGGGTGGGATAAAATAAGAGCCAAGCGATCGCGATTCCCCCCAAGGGAAAAATCAACCCGACTCCCGCACTGGCCATGCCCCCTAAAATAATCAGAGAACCGAGGTGAGAGGTAACGATATTCGTACAAATGCTATAAGTGGCGAGAGAACTAAAATAGTAGGAGGCGATGGGTAACGTCCAAATTGTCGCCGCGATGGGGACGGCGATGATGGTCGCGATGGTTGGAGGCATCCAATCCAAGCGTCGGGTGATGGCAGGGACGCTAATCACTAATCCGAGAGTAGCAACAAAACTGAGTTGAAAGCTCAAATTCCAAATCCAGAGTGGATTGAGTAAGAGAAGAACGGTTGCCACTAACAGTAATGCCCCTAAAGGTTTAACCTTACTTTCGATCGTCATGGCAAATAAGACGGCAATTCCCATCAAAACCGCCCGCAAAACCGAAGGGTGCAACCCGGTCAATCCCATATATGCAATGAGAACGATCGCCCCGATCGCAAAACGATATTTGTCTTCTAAGGTTCGCGTTAATGCTAAAACTCCCCCCAATAACAGAGATACGTGGAAACCCGAAGCCGCTAAAATATGTGCCAATCCTGCTTGAATAAACAGATCCCGCATCTCAAAGGACAAATCGATCGCCCTGCGTCCCATGACCATAGAACTCACAAGGGATCCAAAAGAGTCGGATAATCCCTGACGGTGAATGCGAACAATGCGTTTTCTCAGTTTCCACCACCCCCAAGGTTGTTCTGGAGAAACGGCCAGTAATTCCCCAGACAGCCCGGCAAATACTCCTTGGGGGGCGAGATAAGCTTTAAAATCAAACCCACCGGGATTTTTTGCCCTTTGAGGTTCGTACAATCTGCCTTTTAGGGTAATCGTTTGTCGGGGAACTAATTCTAAGTTTTGCGGGGGCGGGATGGTAACATATAATTTGCCGCTAACATTGGGATTTTCGTTGATGTTTTGGACGGCTAAAATAAAGCGTAATTTTCCAGCGCGATTGAAACCGGGGCGATCGCGAATTTGTCCGGTTACCGTGACTTCTCCTCGCGTCTTGGCCAGCAATAAACTAATATCATTATCGGCAGGTTGGGGAAGGCGAAATTGAAAGTGAGCGATCGCGAATACTGCCACAATTCCGGCAGCGATCCACAAGGGAATGCGGGGACTCCTGCGCCAAAAACGCGAGGCGATCGCGCCAATAATTCCCCCCAAAATCACCCAACCCATGGCCAATGCCAAACCTTGGATGAGGGTTATTCGTTCCCAAGGAGAACCCCATATCCCTGTAGATGACAGCCCCACAATATAGGCAATGCACAAAATTGCCCATCCCTGACGATTCATAAATTTATATCGTTTGCTGTTTCTTTCAAGATTCTACTTATTCTACACCTAATCGCGGACATTTTCTCAAAAAAGTAGGCGGGCATTGCCCACCTTGACTTTCAGAAGTACAAATTAAATGGAAAGACCCAAATTCAAACCGAGAAAAGCATGAACAAACATGAGTAATAGGGCAAAACTTCCCAAATAAGCATGGGTGGTTTTTAAGGATGCTTGATTGCCACCAAATTTCGTGGCAGAAATAAATCCATTCAGTGCCAATAAAAAGACAACTGTAGAACCCGTCCAAAAGTGGGGACTCTCAAAAATAGACTGTTCCTGCATGACCAAAGATAACACCCCGCCCGTGTAACCCAAACTAATAAATAAGAATAACCACGGGGCAAGTTTGCGGTGCGATCGCCGATTTTTGACCGAGGTTTCTGTATCTTGAGAAATGCGCCCTTGCCATCCCACCCAAGCGGTAAAACTGCCCAAGACAAAAATCACAATTCCCATCATTAAGGGGTGTCCCCAATGGATAATCGGTTCGGGCAAATTTAAAGTCCGAAACCATGCCGCGATCGGCTCTAAATAAGGAAGTAAAATGCCTCTGACGGCTTCCATAGTTGGTATCCTCTCTCAAATCTTCAATTATTCTAAAAGATAAGGGGACATCGAGGGAGTCAAAATTCAAAAAAATCATGTCTTTATTTGGGGGTGCGTCTCAAAAATGTAAATCTAGAGTAGGGTGGGCAGGATATGCCCATAAAAGCTAGACGATATAGATAAACCTCTGCCTACTCTACCAATTATTTGTGCAAAATCAGACTTCTCCAGCATGAAAACACTGACCCAAGCTAGATTTCAGAGAGCTATCTCACAGGAATCACATCAATTCCTTAAACATGAATCCATATTTAATAAGGATTAGGTGCTTCTTCTGTTAAAAACTTGCTTCAAAGATGACGTTGGATAATTTTAATTTCTCCAACACGATCTGGCGTGACACGACTAAAATAGTGCAGCGATCGCCAAATGTTTTCCCACTCCTGCAATTTCGACAATGGTAGCGTTGAAAATTTCGACGGACTTTACCAACTACAGGTTTATTGGATTTAAGTCCGATTGCGAATTCGTCACCGGACTTAAGTTTTAACGGCAATTGGCTCTAATAGAATAGTAACCCGATTCGGGGGACGATCGGCCCGCAATCTTCGAGGAGTCGATACGCTTCGAGGACAGTCACAATACGATCGCTAATCTGCGAGTCGATCGCCAATCTGGAAACGGCAAAGATTCTCCTTGTCCGATAATCGATGGCTCTCAATCTTGGGAAGTATTGATTTTCGGTATCTTTCAGGGCATGATTACAAACAATTATGGTTTGTTTAAGAAGATATGGCGATCGCGATCGACTTTGGTACCAGCAATACGGTGATTGCGCGGTGGAATGCCGCCAAACAACAAGCAGAAACCCTAAAATTTCCCGGACTTTCTCAACAACTGGGCAAAAATCCGCCTCTCGTCCCCAGCTTAGTTTACGTGGAAAATGCCCTCGAAGAAAACGTCCTCATCGGCCAGCAGGTGCGCGATCGCGGTTTGGATCTCGCGAGGGATCCTCGCTTCTTTCGCAGTTTTAAGCGAGGAATCGGCGCGGACATCCAAGGTTTTTTACCCACCCTCGATGGGAAAACCGTGACGTTTGAACAAGTGGGAACGTGGTTTTTAAAAACCCTCTTGCAGCAGATCGATGGAGAAGAAGAACTCGACTCTCTCGTTTTAACGGTTCCCGTGGATAGTTTCGAGTCTTATCGCAACTGGTTAACCCAAATTTGCCAATCTTTAAACGCCGAGACAATTCGCATCCTCGACGAACCCACTGCCGCCGCGTTAGGATACGGCACGGAAACGGGAGAGGTGTTATTAGTGGTGGATTTTGGCGGCGGGACTCTCGATCTTTCCCTCGTACAATTAAATTGGGGAAACGACACCAACTCGCAAAAACCCATGGGATTTATCCTCAAATGGGGAGATAAATTATTGGGAGAGAGTTCTCGGCAAAAAGTTAAAACGGCAAAAGTTTTAGCCAAAGCCGGGGAAAATTTAGGGGGTTCGGATATCGATAATTGGTTGGTCGATTATTTTGCCAAAGAACAAGGTTTACCCAAATCCTCTCTGACCCTTCGTTTGGCAGAACGGGTAAAAATAAAACTGTCCTCCCAACCCGAAGCCAGCGAAGTTTATTTTAACGATGAAACCTTAGAAACTTACGAACTGAAACTCGATCGCGATCGCTTCCAAACCCTCCTCGACGAACGCAACTTTTTCCCCAAACTCGACGAAATGATGACGGGAATTTTACAACGGGGACGCTTGCAAGGCATTGAAACCAACAATATCGATGCCGTCTTACTCGTGGGAGGCACCACACAAATCCCCGCCATTCAAGACTGGATTTCTCGCTACTTCCCCCCCGAAAAAATCAAAAGCGATCGCCCCTTTGACGCGATCGCCTCGGGGGCATTACAACTCTCCCGAGGATTTGAACTCAAAGACTTCCTCTATCACAGCTATGGCATCCGCTACTGGAATCGTCGCAATAAATGTCACGATTGGCATCCCATCGTACCCGCAGGACAGCCCTATCCTACCCCAGAACCCGTGGAATTGTTCCTCGGGGCATCTGCGGACAATCAACCCAATATCGAACTGATTATCGGCGAATTGGGGGAAGAAAATACCAGTACCGAAGTTTACTTCGACGGCGATCGCCTCATTACCCGCAGCCTCAATTCGACTGACGAACAACCTGTCAAACCCCTTAACGATCGCCCCGGGGCGAGAACCATCGCCGAACTGTCTCCCCCCGGCAATCCGGGAAGCGATCGTATAAAAGTACAATTTACGGTTGACGAACAGCGGCTTTTGCGCATTACCGTGGAAGATCTCCTCAGCGATCGCGTTTTGTTGGAAAATCGTGCTGTCGTCCAGTTGAATTAACAAAAATCGCTATCCATTCCCCATCCCTCTGTAGGGTGGGAATGGATAGCGAAAAGTGTGTGGTAAAATCAGGATGGTTGCTAACCCTCCGACCGATAGGATTATCAGCAAGGCTAACGTAATAAGTAACCCTTCGAGGTTCGCCGCAGGAACTACGGAGTCGGTAAAGAAACACTCCCAAGCTGGTTGCCCATTGGTGTAATTCCAAGGTGTGTTTGTCAAAGTCAGATATTCCCCTGTGGAAGATGGGGGACTGCCTGTGGACGCTGTGTAAGACTAATGTAGAGACGTTTCATGAAACGTCCCGACCAGAGCATCGGCGGATGAAGCGGGAAGCTCCGAAGGCGAATAAGACCGTCCTTGACTGACCTGAAGCCCCAACTTCAGCGCAGCAAGTTGGGGTACTTCACAGAAATTTGATTACAATTGGGTACATTAAGATAAAGCATCGATCGGTCAAGACTTCCAATCGGTCTCAAGGTCAAGACCTTCCTGAAAATTGAGGACGCTTGTCAAACTGGCAGGTGCGGAAGTGAGTTTTTTGAGACCTTCGCTATGGTAAAACCATTTGAAACCCGATGGGAAGTAAGTTCGAGCGAGCAAGGCGGTCAATCTCTTGCCAAACCGCAAAGCATAGAAGTCCACTTCTTCGATTAGCCCCTATCATCACCCAGTCCACCCTTCCATGAAAGAAATAGCTCAATTATCTTCTCGGCTGCAGCATTGGTTCGCAAACGGCGTGCTTGTTACCTTAGCCGCCACTTCTGTTGTTACCCTTTCTCTCACTCCTCCCGCAAAAGCCGACTTGGAAA
>JBFRWJ010000243.1:0-4364 GCA_051439525.1 Spirulina sp.
CCAAGAAAACCAGAGAAGAGGCGGCAGAAATAATAAATAGCGCCACTGTTCTTTGACAAAAAGTGTAATAATTAAAAGTAATGTCTCTAGATAAATAATATAGGCCAGCATCGGGCCTGAAAAAACAGTGTAACGATAAAAACTAATGGCATCATAACCAAAATAGCCTAAAGACATTAAACCCGCCGCCAAACCCACCGGAATATTATTAGCGATCGCTCGAGCAATGCGAACCAATTCCCAAAAGAGCATCCCTTGGGTAATCGCAGAAACAAAAGATAATCCCAGTCTTTCCCCATAACTCAATCCCGATGGCTGTAAAATCCAATGTTCGTAAAAGGTGGCAAATGTCACATAGCGATTATCGCTGCCATAATTCATAAAACGGGCTTTTTCCCATGCCTGAATGCGATAGAAGTAATCCACCGAATCCGACGGATGTTCTAA
Organism: Spirulina sp.; assembly: GCA_051439525.1. GTDB lineage: Bacteria > Cyanobacteriota > Cyanobacteriia > Cyanobacteriales > Spirulinaceae > CCY15215. The sequence continues at coordinate 448 of JBFRWJ010000243.1, forward strand.
ATAAGGACCGATATAAATCATGGCAGCGAGGAAACAAAAGAGAAAGGCGATCGTCCAAAAATCGAGAGGTAAGTCTTTCCTGCGTTGTTGCCAAAACGATCGATGAGGCTGAAGAAACCAGAAAATTCCCCCCGCGATCGCAATGCTAAAAGCCATCCCCGTAAACATAGCCCGGATGGGTTCGACAGGTAAAGCCAACCCACGACTTACCATATAAATGAGAAAATAGATCGACCATCCCCAAGCCAAGACGGGAAGCGACGGAGAATCAACATCAAAACGCTTGAGAATTAACTGATTAACCCAATGATTGAGAACCAGAATCGAAAAGAAAAATGCACAGAATTGTAAAAAGAAGAACAGCATAATTTAGAGAAAAATAGAGGTTTCGCGATCGGTTCTCTTGCGCTTGACAAAAATAGATATTTCTTGTATTCAAGTACACAACAGATGACAGCTCAACGCTTCCCCCTGAATTCCAGATAGTTTTCCGTGATATAGATCGCTTGTCAATAGGGGATTGGATCGCGAAAAATTCTGCCTTATCTCACCCGCAGTAGAGAGGAAGATCGCTGCACCAACCTTAGCGATCGCGAGATAGTAGTCTCGTGAGGAATTGAGGAACGGATTATGAACAAGCTCGACAACAACCCCATCGCCCGTAGTTTCGCTGCCACCTTAATCGCTTTGACTGTCGCCACTCCCGCCATCGCCTCCGAGATTATTGCCCAAACCTCCCAGCCTTCAGAAGTCACTCGCAATGCACCCGCAACCCTATCGGAAGGGATTCATTTCTATGGCGAGTCGGCCAATCGCGACGAAATCGGCAAATCTTACGCCATTCTTGCAGTAGAAGCCGGACAAGTCACCGGAGCATTTTATCAGCCCCGTTCCTCCTTTGATTGCTTCCGAGGCACAATGCCAGAAGGACAATTGGTGTTAAAGATTACCGATAGTTATACCGGAGAAACGTTCCCCTACGCCATTGCTATTGAAGATACCACACTGGTTGCTTCGGTGGGCGATCTTCCCACCCGTCAAATCGGTTTGGCAGGATTTCATCCCATTGATGAGATTAGCGATCGCGATCGCGAACTTCTGCAAACTTGCCAAGCACAATAGTTTCATAGGCAACCGGCAATTGTAAATTTGCATTCAGTAGAGAAAGAGAAAGATGAATTTAAAAGGAGACGATCGCGCTTTGCGAGATATTCTCACTCAAGCTAAAACCATTGCTGTTGTCGGACATTCTGACAAACGCGATCGCCCCAGTTACCGAATTGGTCGGTTCTTACGACAGAAGGGTTATCGGGTGTATCCCGTCAATCCCAAAGTTACAGAAATTGATGGATTTCCCTGTTACCCTACTTTAAAGGAGATACCCGAGGCGATCGATATTGTCGATATCTTCAGACGCTCTGAATTTTTGCCCGCAATTGCCGACGAAGCGATCGCGATCGGAGCCAAAGTTTTTTGGGCGCAAGAAGGACTCAGCCATCCCGAAGCCGCTCGACAAGCAGCTCGAGCCGGCTTACAAGTGGTCATGGATGCCTGTATCATGGTGGAATATCAACGCCTCATTGAGAGTTCAACAAGGAATTAAGGCTGAGAAACCCGTTGAGCCGCACAATTCCCGGTCTCCAAGGCATCGGGTTGAGCGCGAACCCCTGCATAAATCTCCACGGTGCCATCCGCCTTGGCTCGCCATCCCGTCGCTTCCACAAGGGGAGGTTGGCTGTCCGGTAACGGGTGACTCTTCGGCAAGCTCAGAGCATCGCGGGTGACGGGTGACGGGTGAGCGATCGAGAGATCCCGGACATCCTGCCAAGCATTCACGCCCGAGCGGCGATCGCTGGGATTTTCCGGCAAGCCGCCACGACCTACGGCCACGAAACGGTTGTCCCCCAAGGCATCGCAGCCCCGTGTTACTTGCTGGTTGGGGTCGAGTACGTCCCCCTGTAACTCCGCACTCAAGGTCGCAGGGTTCGTATTGGGGTTGGAAATGGTCACGGTGCCGCTCACCCCAAACTGAGAACTGGCGGTGATGTCGCTGAACTCGGTGAGGCGATCGCGGAATTCTAAGCCAAAAATGCCTTGAGTGGTAATGTCGATCTTGCCCCCATTCCCTTGAAAGGCGTTGGCGATGATGTTGCTGTTTTCCCCCGAAACGGCGACGATGAAACCGTTGGGAATGTCAATCGTGATATTGCCGCCGTTCCCCGTCCCTCCGGCTTCGGCGGAAATTAAAGCACCCCGTCGCATCAAAAGCAGTTCCCCCACTTGCAAGTTGATGTTTCCCCCTTCCCCAGAAGCGGTTACGGCACTCAAGAGGCCTTGGTCTTTCAGCTCGATGCGATCGGCTTGAATTTGCAAATTTCCAGCATTGCCCGTACCGAGACTGTTCACCGTAATGCTGCTACCGTTATTCACTTGCAGGCGATCGGAGACCTGCAAGTTGATGTCCCCCCCATCGGCCTGGCCCGTCGCACTGGCTGTAATCTGGCTACCCGAATCCAGAAAGACATGATTGGCTTCGGCAATGGTAATATTGCCACCCCGACCTTCGTTGGCCTCAGAGGAGATGAGGCTGTTTTGGCGAGCGTCCAATCCCTCTTGTACTTGCAAATTAATGTTGCCTCCCGTACCCGAAACCGTACTCGCCGTAATGCCCCCGCGATCTCGCAGCACAATGTTATCGGTTTGGACGTTCAAGATCCCGGCATCCCCAATCCCGTCGTGTTTCACCGTCACTTGAGCACCGTCAGCGACTCGCAATTCAGGAGTATTAATCGTCACATCTCCAGCATTTCCCGTCGGACGTGATGGAGCGTACAAGCGATCCCGTAAGACTTGATCCCAAAGATTGGCGGAGGAGTCGATCAGGCTGGGATTGATCGATCCCGACACAGCTCCCCTGACCTCCACCCATTCAGAAGCATTCACGACGATGCTTCCTGCCGAACCACTGGCTAAAGTCACTGAAGAAACTCGTCCGCTATCTCGAACTGATAATCGCCCAGTATCTAGAATGACAGTGCCGGCATCTCCACTATTGATTGTGGTGGCCATCACACTACTAGGGATCAGAGTGAGGGGCGTAACGCCTACGACTTCGATCGAGTCAGCCATCACCCTCACATCCCCGGTGTTCCCACTTCCGAAGGTTAGAGATGCGACATGGCCGCCATCGCGAACGCTCAAATTTCCGGTTGAAATCGTAACATCCCCCGCCGTTCCCTTTATCAATGCGTAACTGACAATATTGGTAATGCTATTCAGATTGCCCGATGTAGGACCTAGGATGGTAATAGACTCTGAGGCATTCACATTGATATCTCCCCCTCTACCAAATGAGCCATAAGTTTCTATAGATCCCCCCTCTTGGAGCGTCAGCTTTTGGGTTGAAATCCGAATGTCTCCCGCTTGCCCCCGACCTATTTCTATGGTACTTAAAAAACTCCCTCGCCTTCCGTTTGCGGGGAGTCCAGAGATGTCTAGGGACTCGGAGGCATTCACCTCAATGTTGCCGCCGGGTTCAAATCCCCAATTGTTACTCGCAACCCCCGATCCATCCGTTAGGCTTACGTTTGCGCCTTGGATCTGGACGGAACCACTACTGAGTCGAATTGGAGTGGGAACCCAACCGACCCAGATTATCTTAATCGTACTGCTTACATCAACTCGAGACTTTTGCGAGAACTGAATATCGCGAAAGTTTTGCACATTGTCATAGGCTAGCGCGAACCCCGCTGGATCGGCTTGCAGGCTGACCTGACCTGCCGCCACACCGCCAACTTCCATCCGTCCCCCCTTTGCCTCGAGAGTTCCCCCATTCACGCTCACCTCACCCCCCAGTAGGGCGAGGGTCTGCCCGGGGTCAACCTCCAATGTTGAACCTTGAACCTGCATGGCACCGG
>JBFRWJ010000244.1:0-10809 GCA_051439525.1 Spirulina sp.
AAACTGCTCGAAACTATGAAATAAATTCGCACCATTTCCGGAAAGACTGCCGCCGGAAATATCGAAGCGATCGCCATGAGGTGTTACTGTTGTGCCCGTATCTGAAGGCGACTCAACAATCTGAGCGCAAGTGAGATAAGCATTAAATCCGTTCAGGCACAGAGCGATGGAAATGGCTGAAAGCAGGTGCGTTGGTTTGACAGGCATCGTATTGGCGGAGCGCGAATGACCATTTTTTGAATTCAAAATTTCAAATTCAAAATTCAAAATTGTTACCGCTTTTGAATTGAAAATTCATAATTTTGAATGGGAGCACCCCTCATGAGAGGGTGCTCCTCCCGTATCGGCCCGCTCCATATTGTAAATTTTTATTACGAGTAGGGACTCGATCCGGGAGATGAGCTAGAAATGGTTCGATGCACCTTTATTCTCCTCTTGTCGCTTATTGAGGGACAGATTCGGAAGCGACGCGATCGAACGGTTGCGAACTGACAAACTCGACATCTGCATATTGACCGAGTTCGACGGATGCCAAGAATTCGAGCCAATTTTGAGCGATCGCGGTATCTTCGGGGTTGTTGCGACGCTGACGAGCCAAGTCCGCTAAGGCTTCTTGCCAGATGCCGGCGCGGGCGTAATCGTCAGCCGTTGGACTTTGTGCCACTTTCTGGGCGAGTTCGCTATCGGCATTGAGGCGTTCGATCCAGCCATCAGCATAGGCATCTCCCGTGCGATCGCGAGCATCGCAAACGAGGGCAACCACCCAATAATAGCGCGTGCCTTCTTGGAGGGCGTATTGCTCTTCTTGGGGCAAGCGAACGCTCATAATGCCAGGAGTTTCGGGAACCGCCAATTCAGCGTGGTAAATTTCCTCGCCATTTTCCGTCGTGAGAACAAATTCCACTCTTTGCGCCGTTGTTTCCGGAACGTACCAATAAAACTCGGGATGGGGGTGTACGGTGAGAGGCATTACCGTTTGGTTGTCTGCCAGTTTAAGATGGTGAGGAGTCAACGGAATCAGAGATTTTTCGGTGCTAGAGGGGGCAAAACAGCCGCGAGTTCCGCCACCTGCCGTTCTGGGGGGCGCTCCGACGGGGGGGAGATCCTTGGGATTGAACGGAGCGGCGATCGCACTGTGGATTCCACTCAGGACGGTTGTCCCTGCCGTTGCCAAAACCACCAAAGCTGTCAATGTTTTCGCGAGATGAGTTTTCATGGATTGACTCCATCTAGATAGATATACTTTAAATTTAGCAGAAATGAGAAAAATCCCAGTCAGACAAATCTACCAAGTTTTCTATTTTTTTCCGGAAGAATTTAAGAAGAAAAACAAATTTTTCTTTTTCACTCCACAATCCTTTAGATCGCGTCATACTAATATCATAACAATCCGTGCTGCTCCCCTGACAAAAAATGCTTGAGAAGATGCTTTCCCAGTTTCAGATTTCTTTCCCTTTATCTTACCGAAAATGCCAAGTTGACGTTGACTTATTCTCCGATCGGGTTAAATTGAATACTATTGACGATAATAGAGATAATCATCAGAGGATTACACCTTAACGCCCAAAACCTCTCTTTCCATTCCAATAAGACAAACAGCAAACAGGGAGACGAAAATGCCAGCGAAAATACTGGTGGTCGATGACGAACCAACCATGCAACTTCTGATCCGCAAAGCATTCAGAAAACGCATCCGCCAAGGGGAGCTCGAGTTTGCATTTGCCAATAATGGGATAGAAGCCCTCGAAGCATTGGCAGCCGACCCCGAAATCGACGCGATCCTCAGCGATATCAATATGCCAAAAATGGATGGGTTGACGTTATTGGAACGGGTTGCCCAATTGAAACGTCCCACCCTCAAAACCGTAATTATTTCGGCCTATGGCGATCTGACCAATATCAGAACGGCAATGAATCGCGGGGCTTTCGATTTTTTAACCAAGCCCATCAATTTTGAAGATCTCGAAATTACCATTAACAAAACTTTAGATCACGTCAGCCAGTTAAAAGAAGCGATCCAAGAAAAGAAGCGAGCCGAGGAAGCCCAAGCGGAATTATCTCGGCAAAGGGCATTACGAGAAAGCGAACGTCGTTTAATTCAAGTCCTAGAAGCAGTACCGGTGGGAATTTTTGTCGTCGACGCAACGGGAGAAGCGTACTATACCAATAATGCCGCCAAAGCGATTTTAGGGAATGGGGTGGCGATCGCCGATAATACAGAAGGAGAAACAGACGAGAAAATTGAAGAGCGCTACTTGCAACGTCTCAAGCAAATTTATACCGCCCAAACTCAAGAACCCTATCCCGAAGAGCAACATCCTTTAAAGCGCGCCCTCGCGGGAGAAACCATGACGATTAACGATGCCGAACTGCATCGGGGGGAGCAAACCGTTCCTTTGGAAATCTCCGCCACTCCCATCTATGACGAAGCGGAGAAAATCGTCTACGCGATCGCGACTCTACAAGATATTACCGAACGCAAGCGCATTGAAAAATTATGGGCGGATTACCACCGACTCTTGGAAACGCGGGTGGTGAGGACGACGAAGGAACTGGATAAAAGCGAAGCCACCAACCGCGCCATCGTTAAAGCCATTCCCGATTTACTCTTGCAGATGAACCGGGAGGGGGTTTGCTTGAGCGCGATCGCGCCGGATAATGTCGATCTTCTCGATATCGGTGGCAATGCTATCGGTTTCCCCTTGGACAAGCTCTTACCCCCAGAACTGGCCGGAAACTATTTGAATTATTTGCATCGCGCCCTCGAAACCGGGGATTTGCAGGTGTTTGAATTTCCTCTCCCGCGCGGGAGCGAAGAACGCTATGCGGAAGCGAGAATCGTGGTCAGTGGCGATAACGAGGTGCTGGCCATCGTGCGGGATATTAGCGATCGCAAGAAAGCCGAAACCGCCCTCAAAGCGGCCAAGGATGCTGCCGAAGCCGCCAACCGCGCCAAAAGTACCTTTCTGGCCAGCATGAGCCACGAGTTGCGCACCCCCCTCAATGCCATTCTCGGCTTCTCTCAATTGCTGGTCACCAATGATTCTCTCACCCGAGAACAGCGCGAAAACTTAGAAATTATCAACCGGAGCGGCGAACACCTGCTCATGCTCATTAATGATATTCTCTCGGTTTCCAAAATTGAAGCGGGACGCATCACCCTCAACGAAAGTGCCTGCAATTTACATCGCCTGTTGGATTCTCTCCATGAAATGTTGCAGTTAAAAGCCAAGAGCAAAAAGTTAACCCTTTCCTTTGAACGTTCCGCCAATCTCCCCGAATACGTAGAAACCGATGAAGGGAAATTGCGACAAGTCCTCACCAATCTCATTGGCAATGCCATTAAATTTACCGAATCCGGGGGGGCGAGCGTGCGAGCCTCCGCAAAACCCATTGAGGTTTCCGCATCCCTCAGTTCTCATGCCAACAATAAGAGCGAACAAACCCTTGTCTTTTCTGTCGAAGATACCGGTCCGGGTATCGATCCGGCAGAAGTGGCAACCCTGTTTGAACCGTTCGTGCAAACTCGCACCGGTCGTCAGTCTATGGAAGGCACGGGTTTGGGACTTTCGATCAGTCGGGAGTTCGTGCGGTTGATGGGAGGAGATATTCGCGTCGAGACGGAATTGGGTCAGGGGTCTATTTTTACCTTTGATGTGAAAGTGCAGGTCGTCGGTGCGGAAGGACAAGCCGCCGCCAGCGATCGCCGTCATATTGTCGGGTTATCCCCCGATCAGCCAGTTTATCGGATTCTGGTGGTTGAAGATGTGGGAGTCAATCGCCAGCTTTTGATCGGCATTCTCGATCCCCTCGGTTTTGAACTTGGCGAGGCTGCCGACGGTCAAGAGGCGATCGACTTGTGGGAGAGCTGGCAACCTCACCTAATTTTAATGGATATTCAAATGCCCGTGATGAGCGGTTATGAAGCGATCGAACGAATTCGCCAGAAAGAAAGAGAAAAAGGCGCTTCCCCAGTTCCCATTATTGCCCTGACGGCGAGCGCGTTGATTGAAGACCGACAAAAACTTCTCGATATGGGAGGGAATGATTTTGTCACAAAACCTTTCCGAAAAGATAAGTTACTCGAGAAACTCTCGGAATATTTAGGGGTTCTCTATCGTTATGAAGAAAACCAGACGGAGATAAAAACTCATGAGGAAGAACCCCCGATACAATCCTTAGAGTCAGAAGATTTGCAAGAAATGTCCTCGGAATGGTTGGAAAAGTTGTACGATGCAGCCCTTTCCGTGGATAATGAAGTTCTGTTGGAGTTAATCGAACAAATTCCCCCCCACCAAAAGTCATTAATCGAGAGTTTGACAAATCTGGTGAATAATTTCCGCGTTGATATTATTTTCGAGCTCGCCCGAGAGCAACTCGAAAAACAAGGGATTAGCGTGAATTAATGAACAATTATCAATTATCAATTATCAATGAACGACGATCGACAACCCATATCCAATCCCCAACTCTCTGAAGAAGCCGCCCGAGCTTTATTGTTGAAACTCCGGCGCAAGGAAGGCACGTGGGTAGATTGGGGCACGATCGCTCGGGAATTACAAAAAGCGGGTTATTCTCCCCAAAAAATCTTTGAAGAAACGGGAATTGAGAGCAAATACCAAAATTTAACCATTGTTGCGGCGCAGGTCTTCGAGAGCGCGCGATCGCAAGGGGCATCGGAGGCATTACAAAACTACTTGCAGGGACCCCGCAGCGATGTTCTCTATGAATTCCGCATTCTCAACCCAAAACAGCGCTTGGCAGCCGCCGAATTAGCCATGGATAAGGGTCTCGATGTGGATGACGCGCATGAAGTCGCCAAGGCGATGAAAAATTTCTCCCGCTATTCTACCCCCCCCGAAGGATTTACCGCCCATCCGGGGGATGCCGTCGCCTATCAATGCTGGAAAACCGCCAGGGCCAAAAAAGACTTACAAGAGCGATCGCGCCTCATCGCCCGAGGGTTAAAGTTTGTTCATTCTGCGACGGCGCGAGAACAAATCGAACGACTTTTAAGCGATTTCACAGTCGTTCCCGTAGAACGCGCTCCTTTATTGCCGCTTTATCGGTTGGAAGTCGAGGAACAGTTACCCCGCATTATTCCGGTTGCGGGAAGTTTTCCTCTGAAATTAGCCGATTTAGACGCCATTTCCCCCATTGAAGAACGCGAACCCTTTCGCATGGTGCAATTGACCGGCAATGTCACTTGCGTTCCCGTGCCGGGATGGCAGGCCATTTTAAAAGCCGAGGATCCCGTAGCAATTTTAGGCAAAAGCGATGAGTTGCCCAATCCCCCCTCGGGTCAACCCGAAGAGGTGTTGATTATCGTCGATCGGCGATCGCGTCAGTGGCATGGGAATGCTTATTTCCTCGTGAGTTGCGATGGCGATTTGGAAATCCAATGGTTTCCCGAAGCCCCCGAACGCGAGATTTTCGGGCAAATCGTGGTGATTTTGCGCCCCAAGCGAATCTTGGACGAGAACAATATTATCGAACCGTGGCAAATGGACGATTGAATGCAACAGATGGGTTGGGGGATGCTGAATGCGATTGCTGCATCCCCCAACCTCGAAATTCAAAATCTAAAATTTTTCGGTAGTTATATTTGCTTATCCTTATACCAGAGAGAAATTCAAAATTCTTAACAAAAATTTATAAAAAAGAACACCGCGATCGCTTGGCAAGAGAGAATTTCGAGAATTTTTCCCCGGTTATCGAGACCGGGAGAGATCTCTCGTGGGAGATCCGCCGCGCAAAACTTCGTGCTAATCTGTTGCAGTTCTCAATGACGAGCTAGACATCAGGGCAACATCGGGTTCGCTCCCTACCGCATTCACGACCAGCAAATTGTTTAAAAAACACATGAATTACAAACTGTTGGGTAGCTCCATGGCTACCATTCTCATCGCAACGTCTGGCGCGGCAATGGCCGACACCATAGAAACCACTGAAACGCCAAGCGCAGAAATTAGAGAACTCTCTTCTCTCAACGAACCAACACCTGCGATCGCCACGGAAGACCCCGAGGCAGTCGTCGCCGCACCGGATGCCAATCCTGCAGAAGCCACACCCTCCGGTCGTGCCATTACCAGTATTTATCCCCATTTCCACAACGATACTCCCGCCGCAACCCTCTACGTCCACCGCCTTCCCATTGTCACCTTTTTAGGAACCGCCAAGGAGCAAGCAGAAGCCGGGAATAAGTCCCTGGCTGAAGGATTTGGTGTCGTCACCCCCGCTCAAATTCGCGCGGGACTCATTGCTAGCGTTGTCGAATCAGAAACCGATCCCCTCTGGCGAGCGACCTTAACGGCGGAAAAAATCGATCGCCTCAGCGTAGAAGATGCCGAAAAAATTACGGCAGCTTGGAACGCAGAACGGAAAACCTACATCGTTCGGGTTGGCGAGACGGAATTGTTTACCGTCGACGACCACGCCATTCTGCTCAACAGTACCAAAAACTGGGAGCGAGACACCTTACATATCGCGAACCAATTGCGGCGCTTAACCGGAGGAGCCGCCCCTTTAACCCTAGGAGATATCGAAACCCGCCCTCGTTCTCTAGCTTATGTTGCCCCCACCAGAAATTACAGCGTGCAATGGGAACAGCGAGGAATTGCCTCTTGGTATGGCGGTTATTTCCACGGACGGCGCAGTGCCAGTGGCGAACGCTACAACCAAAACGCATTGACGGCGGCTCATAAAACCTTACCCTTTGGCACTCGAGTCCGGGTCACGAATTTGAACAACGGTCGGACGATCGTCGTCCGGATCAACGATCGCGGACCTTTCATTCGCGGTCGCGTCATCGATCTGTCCCGCGCGGCGGCCAGCTCTATTGGTATGCTGGGAAGCGGGATTGCCCCAGTCAAAGTCGAAGTTCTCGGACGATAAACTGCTAGATTGGTTATTGGTTATTCGTTATTGGTGATTTGACAATACAGCTATTGCTATTTTCTGCAATCCCAGAGCGTCAACTGAGGAAAACCCTAAACTCAAAACCAACTAACAACAAACAACCAATAACCAACAACGGATGCGTTTATTTCATACGATTGCCGGATTGAGAGCCTATCTCGGTCGGTACTGGCAAAAACGAAACATTGGATTCGTTCCCACAATGGGTGCACTACATCGGGGACATCAGAGCTTGCTCGAGACGGCTCGAGAGGAAAATGATGTGGTGGTGGCGAGTATTTTTGTTAATCCGCTCCAATTTGCCCCCACTGAAGATTTAGAACAGTATCCCCGCACTTTAGAAGCCGATTGTCAACTGTGCGATCGCCTCGGGGTCAATGCCATTTTTGCGCCCTCGGTGACAGAAATGGGAACCGAAAGGGGAAGCCCGGAAAGCATGACGGAAGTTTTGCCCCCTGCTTCCATGATGTCGGGGTTGTGCGGCGCATTCAGACCGGGACATTTTCCCGGGGTCGCAATCATTGTCGTTAAACTCTTGAATATCGTGCAACCGACTCGAGCCTATTTTGGCGAGAAGGATGCCCAACAATTAGCCATTATTCGACGTTTGGTGAAAGATTTGCATCTTCCCGTCGAGATTCGTCCTTGTCCCATCGTGCGGGAAACGTCAGGTTTGGCGTATAGTTCTCGCAATCAATATTTGAGCCCGGAAGAACGAGAACGCGCTACGGTACTGTTTCGCAGTTTGCAACAGGCACGAAAGGCTTTTTCAAAGGGAGAACGACAGGGAAAGGTTTTGCTCGAAATTGTCACTCGAGAACTGGCCCGAGAGAAAGATATTCGGGTAGAGTATGTGGAGTTGGTTCATCCCATGACCTTAGAGCCTTTAGACATGATTAAAGAATCAGGATTGTTAGCGATCGCGGCCAGAGTGGGGGAAACCCGTTTAATCGATAATGTTATTTTGCGCCACCGCCAACCGATTATTGCTATTGACGGGCCCGCAGGGGTGGGTAAGTCCACCACTGCCAAACAGATTGCCCGTCAGTTGGGACATATTTATCTCGATACGGGGGCTATGTATCGGGCTCTGACTTGGCTGGTTCTAGAAAGGGGAATTTCGGTGGAAGATGAGGCAGCGATCGCAGAACTGTCGGCGCGTTCCTCGATTCGATTCGTCCCCCGAGAAGGGGAAGCAAGTCAAGACGTTTATATAAATGAGAAAGACGTAACCCAAATCATTCGCTCTCCCGAAGTTACCGCGAATGTCTCCGCCGTTGCCAAACATCCCGCCGTCCGCCATCAACTGGTGAAGCAACAGCGTCAATGGGGAGAAAAGGGGGGACTGGTCGCAGAAGGACGAGATATCGGAACTTACGTGTTTCCCGATGCCGAAGTGAAAATCTTTTTGACCGCTTCCGTCCGAGAACGCGCCCGACGCCGCTTGCGGGACTTGAAGGCACAAGGGTACGGTTTGGTGTTTCAAGAAGAACTCGAGGAACAAATTCGCGAACGCGATCGCCTCGACAGCACCCGCAAAATGGCCCCCTTGCGCAAGGCATCTGACGCGATCGAAATTCAAACCGATGGGTTGAGTGTTGAAGAGGTGATTAAGAAAATTTTACAATTTTGTTCATAAGGTCGCGATCGCGAGAACTCACGCTCTTTTGCCGGATTTCGTCTTAGCTCCAGCTTTAATAAATTTTAAGAATACAGGCGAATATTCCGGATATCATTTGGATGTGGTGCAAAAAGATCGATAGAGTAAGCCCGTAATGCCAATTGGCAACAGGTTGGTTGGACGCGGTGAATGCGATTCACGGTCCCCCGACCTCAATTCGCAATTGAGTTTTTATCACTTGAGCTTGGCTTACTTTAATGCGAACAAAAACAAGATAATCATTGGAAAACTAAAAAACGTTTTCTTTTTCTGCCATAATCTATCTTTCGGGAAAATTGAAGGCGTGAGCATACAAAAGCTAGGTTCTCACAACGGCAACGATGTCGTCAAACAGCAACGCCAACTCCGAAAACGTCAATTTCTCAATCCCAAATGGGGAATTGCGTTGGGTGCTGCTAGTTTAAGTTTTATGGCGGGTTTGAGCGTACCTGCAGGACGCGCTGCCCATCAGCACGTGGCACATACCAATCCAACTCAGCTTGGCGAAATCACCCCGAGTCTGGAAGGGTTACCGACTTTGGCAATAGATGGCGTTCGAGAAATGGCACAAGACAGGGACCGTTTGGCAAGACTGTCGAATTTTCCGATTCCCAAACAGTTTCAGGGTAAAACCATTCGCGAGGTCAAGTTAAAGAGCGATCGCAAGGTCATTGCGCTCACCTTTGACGACGGGCCGTCAGAAGAGTTCACAAATAATATTTTGTACATTCTCGATCGCCATAATGTTAAAGCCACGTTCTTTTTGTTAGGTAGAAACGTGCGCAAATATCCGGCACGAGCGAAACACATTCACCTCAAGGGTCACGCTCTCGCCAATCATAGTTGGAATCATCCTTACCACAAGCAAACTCCCGCCAGCGCAGCCGCTCAAATTGATAATACTTCTTTTTGGATTCAGAAAGCGACGGGGGTGAGAAGTAAGTTATTTCGACCCCCCGGAGGCTATCTTCACAATGGCATGGCAACCTATGCTGCCCAAAAAGGTCAAGCGATCGTTATGTGGTCGGCCGATTCTAAGGATTATTATGCTTCTCCTCAAGGCATTGCCAAGCGGGTTTTAAGTGAAGCAAGTCCGGGGGGAATTGTTTTATTGCATGATGGTGGCGGCGATCGCACCAATACGGTGAATGCGTTACCGTATATTATTAACCAGTTGAAAGAACAAGGTTACGAGTTTGTCACCGTTCCCGAACTTTTAGATCTGAAAGCCCAAGAAAACTCACAATAAAGAGTAAGAATTAGCCATTGAAACCTACCCCCTAACCCAACACACCCGCACCCCCTCTCAAGAGGGGAGAACAAGAGGGGGTAAATCAGCAATGATCGTACTTCGGCATCGCTCAGTAACACGAACGAGATGGGTTTTAACAAGGTGCTGAGGGCGGAACCATTTCCGCCCTTTAAAAGCGCCGCCCGTCATTATTCTTAAAACTCGATTTTGTCTTTAATCTGATTCTCTTTTTGTTTCTCTAGCGTCCCCCAAGCGCTACTTACAATATTTTATCGGTCAGAAAAGCTACAGTAATGAAGCGCCATTTGAAGCGTCGATGATGGTACATTTTCGTCAAAGAATCAATGGAGAAATGGTAAAAAGAATCAATCAAAGAATGATTGAAAAACAAAGAGAAGAAAAAGGAGAATCGTTAGCAAAAAAGTCAGAAAAACAAGAAGAAGAAGATGAAAAGAAGAATCGAGGAAAATTATTATTAGATGCGAGTGTAGCGCCTGCCGATATCAAATATCCAACTGATATAGACTTGTTAAACCAAGGGAGAAAAGTCACAGAAAAAGTGATAGATGTTCTCCACGAAACGATTAGAGAAAGAAGGTCGAAAAAACCAAGAACTTATCGAAAAATCGCCCGAAAAGATTACCTAGAAATTGCCAAAAGAAGGAAACCATCGCGAGAACAAAGAAGAAAAGGAATCAAAAAACAACTCCAGTATATCAAAAGAAATTTGGGGTACATTGAAGAATTAATTGAGAAAGGTGCAAGTCTAGGAAATTTGAGTAAAAGGCAATATAGAAATTTATTAGTAGTCACAGAAATCTATCGTCAACAGAAGTGGATGTACGAGAATAAGAAAGAGAGAATTGATAACAGGATCGTAAGTTTAAGTCAACCTCATATCCGTCCAATGGTAAGAGGAAAAGCGGGGTCTAATGTCTAGTTAGGAGCGAAATTATCAGCAAGTAGTTTCGAGGACTAT
>JBFRWJ010000245.1:0-4228 GCA_051439525.1 Spirulina sp.
TTCTTGAGCATCTAATCCTACCGAGGCATAAAAATCTGCCCGTTCGTGAACCGTTAAGGTATGGGTAGCAAATACCGATAACAAGAAAAAACGGACCCATAATCTAGCTTTCCAACCTTTCCACATAGTCGATTGCGATCGCAAGAGGGCCTTGAAGATATCTCCGTGGCGATTTTCATCCTGACACCAATTTTCAAACTTCTTGAACAGAGGATAAAACTGATATTGAGGGTTTTTTTCTAAATGGCGATACATGAGAATATAACGCCAATAACCAATTTTTTCCGAGAGATAAACAGCGTAAATTATCCACTCTGGTTTAAAAAAAGTATAAGTCCGATGTTTGGTTAGATATCCGAGATCGAGAGAGATGTTAAAATCACTCATAGCTTTGTTGATAAATCCCGCGTGGCGAGCTTCATCTCGTGCCATCAGATGAAAAATCTCTGCCAAAATCGGGTTGCGGCCTTTGAGTTTACGGGATAACTCTTTAAAGAGGATAAAACCAGAAAATTCCGAAGTACAAGAACGTTCAAGAAAGTCAACAAAAGCCAGACGAGTTTTTTCGTCAATATGCTCCCAAGATTGCTTAAAGTTTTCAGCCCTAACAAAATGGGAGCGGTTATAATCGGTTCGCATCTCCGCGATCATCGCCTTTAATTCTTCTTCTTGGCTGGAGATGTCCATATGGGCGATCGCCTCAAAATCTGTCGTATAGAACCGAGGCGTGAGCAGCGTTTCCTTCACTGAAGTTTTAACACTGGGTTTGAGGCTGTCTTGGGGTGGTCTGTTCGCAGTAGCTTCCATATCTAAGTTAATCACTTAACAGTTATATTTGATTTTAACTATTGTAATAACTAAAGCTCGCATTGATAACCAAATTGTTACACTCCAACTCTGACTATCTAGTCTTACAGTTAGTCGGCATTTATTAAGTTTTAATAAGCATTAGTTTCTCAAAAACTATTAATCGCCATATAGTAATTAAAGCATCAAAACTAAACCAAAAAAAATTATGACTAGTTTAGTGACCGAACAACGGGAAGTAACTCAAAACTCCCCTACCGCAACAGAAAATCCCCTGCCCCCCGCCGATTCCAGAGAACGAGTCAAGCAGTTTGTCCAGAAGTTACAGGATGACATCTGTCAGGGTTTAGAGCAACTTGACGGGAAAGCTCGCTTTCAAGAAGATAACTGGGAACGAGCAGAAGGAGGAGGTGGACGTACCCGAGTCATACAAAACGGAAGAGTATTTGAACAGGGGGGCGTAAACTTTTCCGAGGTTTGGGGAGATACCTTACCCCCATCGATTCTAACCCAACGGCCAGAAGCAGCCGGTCATGATTTCTTTGCCACGGGAACCTCGATGGTTCTCCATCCTCGCAATCCTTACGTACCTACAGTACACCTCAACTATCGCTACTTCGAGGCTGGCCCGGTTTGGTGGTTTGGCGGGGGTGCAGATTTAACTCCCTATTATCCCTTTGCTGAAGATGCGATTCACTTTCACAAAAGCATCAAACAGGCTTGTGACGCTCACCATTCAGAATACTATCCCACCTTCAAACGCTGGTGTGATGAATATTTCTACTTGAAGCACCGCCAGGAAGCACGGGGGATCGGGGGCATCTTCTTTGATTATCAAGATCATCGAGGGAAGCTCTATTGCGGTCCTCATCATGACGGACAAGCAGCTATCTACAGCGATCGCCAAGGGCGCAGCCACGCCAAGGGCGTTGGTTGTGTCTCTCGTAATTGGGAAGACTTATTCGCCTTTGTCCAGAGTTGTGGGAATTCCTTTTTGCCTGCTTATCTACCGATTGCGGAGCGACGACAAGGGACAGAGTACGGCGAAAGAGAGCGCAATTTCCAACTTTATCGTCGGGGACGCTATGTTGAGTTTAATCTAGTTTATGACCGGGGGACTATTTTTGGTCTTCAGACTAAAGGACGTACTGAATCAATCTTGATGTCTCTGCCACCCCTGGTGCGCTGGGAATACTGTTACTCTCCAGAGCCAGGAACCCCTGAAGCGCAGTTATCTGAAACCTTTCTCAAACCCCAAGATTGGGTGAATTGGAACAGTTAATTATTAGTAGTTTACTTTTATAAGAGGGCCAAAAAATGAGTAGTGATTTAGCGACCCAACTTCGGGAAGGAACGAAACAATCCCATACCATGGCTGAAAATACGGCTTTTATGAAGTGTTTTCTCAAAGGTATTGTGGAAAGAGAGCCTTTCCGTCTATTAATAGCAGATTTGTATTTCCTCTATAGTGTTCTTGAAGCAGAAATTGTTCGTCACAAAGATCATCCGGCGATCGCACCTATCTACTTTCCTGAACTAGAGCGCAAAGGCAAATTAGAGCAAGACTTAGAATTTTACTACGGGGAAGACTGGGAAGAGGAAATCGTTCCCTCACCCGAAGGCCAAAAATATGTGGCTCGCATCCATGAAATTACCAAGAGCGAACCGGCTCTTCTGGTTGCCCATGCTTACGTTCGCTATATGGGAGATCTGTCCGGCGGTCAAGCTTTGAAAAATATTGTCCGTTCAGCGTTGGATTTGCCTCCAGATCAGGGAACTGGACTCCATGAATTCGACCAAATTCCCACCGTCGAGGCAAGAAGAGCTTTCAAGGCTAAGTACCGCGATGCTTTGAATTCACTGCCTGTCGATGATGTCCTGGCTCAAAAAATTGTCGATGAGGCGAACTATGCTTTTCAACTCAACCGCAATGTTGTCCACGAACTAGAACCAGCGGTTAAACAAGCCATTGGCGACCACGTCTTCGATTTGATCACGCGTCAAAATCTACCCGGAAGTACCGAACGCGCTCCTGGCAATACTTCAGTTGAGTTAGTCTCAGCCGAGTAAGTATTGGACAAGAGAGGTTTCCTGTTGTGCCTATGTCACGTCGCTGCGCGACTCATTCAAAATCAACCAATTTCCCAATTAATTGCATTTTCCTGCTTTCATTTTGAACGAGTGAATTTTGAATTCCCCAAAGGGGTCACTAGCATTTCGTAAAGGCACAACAGTTGTTGCCTTCTCATTTGAAAACTCAATAGCAAGATTATTAAGGTCATAAAAGTTCTGCCACAAACACAAATAGTAAAAATTGCCTCTATATCCCAAAAAACGCCAATTTAAAGTTTTTTACAGAACAATTTAAGGGATTACAGGACCACCTGTTAAGAAATCAGGAGCTAAACCATGAAAATTATGATGATTCAACCCAACTATCATTCCGGTGGCGCAGAAATTGCCGGAAATTGGCCCCCGAGTTGGGTTCCTTATGTAGGTGGAGCCTTGAAACAAGCCGGATTTGAGAACATCCGCTTTGTCGATGCCATGACCGATTATATCCCCGATGATGTTTTAGCCACAATTATTGAAAAAAACCAGCCAGATGTAGTGCTGGCAACGGCGATTACGCCGATGATCTATCAATCTCAGAAAACCTTACAGATTGTCAGAGAAGTTTGCCCCAACGCCAAGACGATTATGGGCGGAGTTCACCCGACTTTCATGTACAGCGAAGTTCTCAACGAAGCTCCCTGGGTAGATTACATTATTCGGGGAGAAGGAGAAGAAATTACCGTCAATTTGCTGCGGGCGATCGCCAAGGGGACAGATAGACGAGAGCGCAGGAGTATCCTTGGTTTAGCTTTCCTGGAGGATGGCCAAGTCGTCGCCACTCCTGCCCATCCTCCCCTCAAAAACCTCGATAGCTTAAGCCCAGACTGGAGCCTTCTCAACTGGGAGAGATATATCTACACTCCCCTAAATGTTCGCGTTGCCGTTCCCAACTTTGCCCGGGGTTGTCCGTTTAGGTGTCGTTTCTGCTCTCAGTGGAAATTCTGGCGCAAATATCGCTCTCGTAGTCCCAAGTTATTTGTCGATGAAATTGAAAAATTAGTCAAAGAACACCAAGTCGGCTTTTTTATTCTCGCAGACGAAGAACCGACCATTACCAAACCCCGTTTTTTGGCGTTATGTAATGAGTTGATTGACCGCAACTTGGATATTCACTGGGGTATTAATACTCGGGTGACGGATATTCTGCGAGACGAGAAAGAATTGCCCCTCTACCGTAAAGCAGGATTGGTTCACGTCTCCTTGGGAACAGAAGCAGCCGCCCAATTGAATTTGAATCTCTTTCGCAAGGAAACCACCATTGAAGATAATAAACGGGCTGTGCGACTGTTGAGAGACAACGGTATTG
>JBFRWJ010000246.1:0-18816 GCA_051439525.1 Spirulina sp.
TTACCTCCAGCCTTATTGAGATTAATCGCTCAAAGTGTAACTATTGCCCATGAAAAAGAAATCAAAGTCAGTTTATGTGGTCAATTAGCATCAATCCCGGAAGCTATTCCTACTTTACTTGGTTTAGGTATAGATGAATTAAGTATTAATCCCCAGATGATTCCTCAAATCATTGAAACCATTTCTGAATTATCTTTAAAAGAAGCTAAAGAGTCCCTCACTGTAAATTCATTTTAAAATGAGTTAGGCAACAAGATAAAAAGCGATTGCAAAACTTCCCCTCACCCCAACAAAACCGCGTACTGTTGTTCGTCAATGCGTCCTGCTTCGTAGAGAGTTTGAGTAATTTCCGAGATTCCCAAGACAGAATGAGCATTGTAACCCCTCTCTCGCAACCGATCCTTCACTCCCCCCTCATGGTCGATCAAAACGACGATATCTTCCACCACTAACCCCGCAGATTGTAGCTTATTTGCCCCCTCGATCGCGCTTTTACCGCTAATCAAAATATCATCCACTACCACCACTTTTTCCCCTTTGCGAAACTTCCCTTCGATCGCTTTTCTCGTCCCGTGTGCTTTCACTTCCTTGCGAGGGAAAATCATCGGATGATGCAATCGCAGGGATAACCCCGTTGCGGTGGGGAGGGAGCCATAGGGAATTCCCGCAATGCGATCGAAAGTGAGGGTTTTTAAAATTTCCTCGTAGGCATTGAGAACTTGATGGAACACTTGCGGGCGAGAAATGATCGTCCGCAGGTCGATATAATAAGAAAAAGTGGTTCCCGATGCCTGCACGTAGTCCCCAAAAAGGATACAGCCAATATCGAAAAGTTGCAAAATTAAATCTTGATGGGGATGTTTGTCCAAGAAACAAACATCGGGCATCCAAACCTCACAAATCGTCTCCGATGCGCGCGCTTCTTGGCAAATTGCCTCAACTTGACGGTTGAGAGATTCTAGGGGAGTGACAATATCTTCTCGACCCAACCAATCTTGCGGCACGGGTAACAATAATCCCTCTCCACTCTCATTTAATCCCGCCTTAACGAGATTTTCCAGATTTTCCTCCTTTTCCCAAATACTCCGCACCCAGATCGTGCGTTCGGGTGCTAGCGATCGCACGTCTGCTAAGACATCCGGAGAAGTCGTCCCCACTTCCAAGCACAATTGTTCCGGGGTTGCCCAAGTTTTCGCCTCTTGCACCACTTGCAGGTAAAGAGGAGAATTCGAGTTAGGATTGGGGAATTCTTGAATCGGAAGGGCTGAGGGGTTAGAGGTGCGACAGAGAATAAAGACGGCGCGATCGGGGTACAATAAAAAAGGAGCGGCTTGATCCTGTCCGGCATAGGGGTTGAGAGTAATCGCATCCACTTGCCACTCTTCAAAGACCGTGCGCGCAAAAATGGTAGTCGTGTTGAGATCCCCGTGGTTGGCATCGAGGATAATAGGGAGATGATCGGGGATTTGTGCGAGGATGGTTTCGAGGAGTTCTAAGCCGGCTGCTCCGAGGGATTTATAAAACCCAAAACTGAGTTTATACGCACAGATGTAATTTTGGGTTTGTTGAATGAGTCTCGTTAACCAGTCGCGAAACGCGGCCAGAAATTGAGATTTATTTTCCGGGATGCCATAGCGATCGGGGAGCATTTCCGGGTTAGGATCTAAACCTAAGACTAAAATGCTGTTATTTTTCGCGATCGCATTACTCAGTTTGCTGGAAAAGTTCATTCTGGAAGCCAATCAAAAATTGATGAGTTGCGTTACAGTGAGGAAGAATTTTGCAGAGTGAAAGGTTATCCTATTTTATCATTTTTGAAAAGACAAAAATCGATCGGGGGATTGGCGATCGCGTTTTTATGGGCTTCTGTTTTTCTCGGACGCAGCCATATTTATGACTTTTTCTATACTCCCTCTCTCACGGGTTTTGAAACCCTAGCCAACCCGAATCCCGATTTACCCGATCTTCTCATTATCGGCGATTCTACCGTATCCGGCTATTTTTACCCCCTGCGGGAAGAAATGCGGGGAGTTGCCAATGTGTACGGCGTGCTTGAAAATGCTCGAAACAGTCGCTATGGGTTAAAACACTGCGATCGCTGGTTGGGCGATCGCGATTGGGATACGATTGTTTTTAATTTCGGTCTCCACGATATTCATTTGGTGAAAGGGGTGGGAGTACCGGGGGAATATCGGCGGAATCTGACCGCGATCGCGGACAAATTACAGGCCACCAATGCGCGCATTATTTGGGTTTCTACCACCCCCGTCCCTCGAGGGACACTCTTTCGCAAAGCAGGAGGAGAGGAAAGGATTAATGCGATCGCTCGGGAGATTATGAGAGAGAGAGACATTCCCATTATTGACCTTTGGACTCCCGCCCGGGATAATCTTCAAAGGTGGCAAATTCCCCAAGACGTTCACTTTCGCGATCGCGGTTCGGAAAATTTAGCTAAAATTGTGAGCGTGGCACTCAAACAGGAGTTAACAAGTTTTTAAAAACCGCAAAACCGATGCGATCGCTTATCAATTTTGTGATTCACGATATTCAATCGCCGTTTGGGTAAATGCTCTCCATCCGGGTCTTTTCGCCACAACAAACGCCCCCAAGCATCATCCTTAAATTCTGTCGTTCCCCGACCGTGTTGTGTTTCATTTTTGAATCGGCGTTCCCCACTTCATTATGGGTCGTAACGGCTCATTTCTCTTGGGTTTCTCCCGCTTCTTGAGGAAGTGCGATCGCGGTACGCCGTCCTGCCTTATCGTATTCGTATTTGGTAATGCGATTTTCGGCATCTTTGACTTCGATTTAAGAGTGATATGCTCTTCAGACATGAAAGCCTGCAAGTACCGTAGTTTATCTAATGTTTTTCTCCAAATTCTTTGGGTGTTTTTACCAATTTCAGTATAAGATAAGCATCGGGTTATTTGAATGCCTTGTCTCTACATGGTTTCTTCAACAATTACCCCATTCACATCGAGAGTATAAGTTTCGCTCGCCAAACGACCTTCTAAAAGGACGGTTTCTTGAAAAGGAACGAGAACCGCTGGACAAAGGACATCGGCGGGAAGTTCCCGATAAAGCGTAATCTTAATGCGATCGCCATCTTGGTGTTGTTCCATTTTTAACGGGGCTTGACAACCATCTTGAAAATTCCCCGTTACCGTAAGACTCAGTTGCAGGGGTTGAGACTCCATCACGTTAACTTCAACCGTTTCGACACTCGCAGGAATGCGACGCATTGTCCCATGACTCGCATCGGATGGGGAAGATTGGACGGGAGAAACAGGAGTGGGAGTCACGCGATTGTCTTCTCGAGACGCACAACCCCCTTGTAGGGGTAAAACGATTAAAACCAAGAACAGGAGAAGAGGAAAAAGAACCGAAGGAGAGGGATCGCATTTATTCATGATTCTAGGTGATGCCAAAATTGACAACTCGAATATTAAAACCTAAAAGAATTCTAGCGAACTTCTGCGATCGCGATATCGGAGTCGCGAAGCAGACCAACGCGATCGCCAAAACTGCCAAGCCGATAATAAAGCAAAAATAAAAGAAAACCCGGGTTTTGTCCTGAGTGGGGTGCGTTGCCAAAAAATTGCCCTATACTGTGTCTGGGACAGGATGAAACGTCCTGTTTCCTCAGACTAAAAATTCACCGAAGGATAAGATGCGCGTACAGTTTCACAATTCCTTGAAAACAGCGATCGGTTTGGCGGGTATTGCCGCAATGGGGCTGGCTTTCTCCGCACCCGCAGCGATCGCTGAAATTACCTCGACTTCAACACCAGAGTCCTTTCTCCTCGCTGACGGACACCTTCCAGATTTCGACTATTCGTTGACTGGCGAAGAGTTCGAGCCCTTAACCAGTGAGAATCTGTTCTATAGCTTGGGAGCGTGGGATCTCGTTCGCAAAAGCTTTATCTGCATCAACAACCCCAATGAAGACTGCACCGGAGAAGTCATCGGGGATCTCGATTTCGGTTCTCATACTCCCCCCGAGCCTCGCTATGAAATGACCGAGGAAACCCGCAAATTCGTTTGCATTAATAATGTCAATCCCGCTTGCAGCGAGCCGGTTCACTATGGCGTGATTTACGCAGACCCCGAACCCGAAATTCCTTTAAACGCTCGCGTTGCGGCTTTGTGGGCGGAACTCGACGAACTCGCCAACCGTCCCACGACGCTTCCCGCTCTCTCTCCCGCTCCCGAACCTCCCATTCTCGCTCCGGTTCCGGGTTTGTGGTAAGTCTTTCTTTCAAAAGTAAGTCAAAGGGGTGCGATCGCATCCCTTTCTTGTTTAAGAAATGCGCTCTTTTTATGAGAATCACTGAAGCGATCGCCCCGTTGCAGCCAATCTTCCTGCACCGCCACGGGAGATCCTCCAAATAAAAGACTGGGGAATTTTAAAAATGCCGTGGGTTTATAGCAATAGCGTCCCAAGGGTCTGAGAAAGCGAGTAGACACCCAGCCTTCGCGAAAATTAGGGGCGCTGGCAAATCCAAAAGGCCCGATATTCCCAAAGTGACTGGTGATATGAGTCCAGTTTCCTGTCGAATCTTTACCGTTGGTGACGACAGCCCATCCTTTAGGAATCGAGCCGATAACGCCCCCGTTCGGAGTCGATCGCACGCTCAAGGGATCGGCATCGGTAATCACTCTCGCATAAAATTGGGGATTGGGACAAGTTTGCTGGCTCAGATGTGTCTCCCGGTTGGCTGGGGATTCCGAAGCCGTTGCAGCCGTTTTCCATCCCAACAGCGATAAAAATGCCAAAGCGATCGCCGCGATCGCGCGTTTTCCGACGTTTCTCAGTTTCATGATTGCTCCCAATTGCACTTTTTCTATTTTACGGTTTCTTAACCCGCGCGATCGCAATCGGGCTTAATTCTCATTTGCTTCTTGTTTAATTTTTATGAATTATCGGTAAGCGATTGAGCCAAGAGAGATAAAATTCAGTGTTAGTTTTGCAAACAGGACAATGAACAATGAAAAATGAACGATAAACAACAATCGAGTAACCATCCTTTCGACAAATTTGGAGATGAATCATGCTTAAACTATATCAATCTCAACCTTCTGGGAATTGTTATAAAATTCGTTTGCTTTTAACGCAACTGGAAATTCCCATTGAGAAAATTGAAGTTGATATTTTTAAGAAAGAAAGCCGAACCTCAGAGTTTTTAAAGAAAAATCTTAATGGGAGAGTTCCCGTTGTAGAAACAGAAAGCGGACAATTTTTACCCGAATCCAATGCCGTCTTATTTTATCTGAGCGAGGGAACTCAATTTTTTCCAGAAGACCGTTTTGAGCGAGCGCAAGTGATGCAATGGTTGTTTTTTGAGCAGTACAGTCACGAACCTTATATCGCCACCTCTCGTTATTGGATTTCGCTGCTCGGGAAACCCGAAGAATATCGCGAACAACTCGAACAAAAGCGCGAACCCGGTTATGCTGCTTTGAGAGTGATGGAACAACATTTAAGCGATCGCGAATTCTGGGTTGGCGATCGCTATACCATTGCTGATATTGCCTTATTTGCCTACACCCATGTTGCTGATGAAGGCGGCTTCGATCTGTCGGGATTTCCCAATATTTTAGCATGGATCGAACGCATCAAAGCACAACCGAAATATATTAGTATTAAAGAATAGCAAATTTTGGAATTTTGCATTGAGTTATGTCTGTTTTAAAAGGAACTTGGCAGCATCAATTTCTCACGACAAACGGGGTTAAACTTCACTATGTCACGGAAGGAAAGGGAGATTTAGTATTACTGTTACATGGATTTCCCGAATTTTGGTATTCTTGGCGCCATCAAATCCCCGAACTCGCAAAATATTATCAAGTTGTGGCGGTTGATATGCGCGGTTATAACGAAAGCGATAAACCCGATCGCATGGAATCCTATCGCCTGAAAGAACTTCTCGGAGACGTGCGAGGTACGATTAGAGCCTTGGGTCATCGAAAATGTATTTTAGCCGGACACGATTGGGGCGGATATATTGCTTGGGAATTTGCCTACGAATATCCAGAGATGGTGGAGAAATTAATTGCCCTCAATATCCCCCATCCTGCCAAATTTGGCGAACATTTACGCGGGAATCCCCAACAAATGTTGCGAAGTTGGTATGTTTTGGCGTTTCAACTCCCCTTTTTACCCGAATTTGCGCTGAAATGGAATGATTATGAGGCGATCGCCAAGGCATTGCAGAATATGGCGATCGATAAAACAGCCTTTAGGGAGGAAGATATTGCCGCTTATAAAGATGCCATGGCCAAACCCGGGGCATTAACGGCCATGGTTAATTATTATCGCAATATTTGGCCGGATTTGGTACGCGATCGCAAACGCGGGATTTTAAATATGCCAACGCTGATGATTTGGGGAGAAGAAGATAGGGCATTAGGCAAAGAATTGAGCTATGGAACAGAAGCCTACGTGCGGGATTTTACCATTCATTACATCCCCCAATGCGGTCATTGGGTACAACAAGAACAACCTCAGTTCGTGAATCGTTATATTTTAGAATTTCTCGGTCATTCTCACGGATAAAAAAGAATTTTCTTACGCTTAGCGCCAATCTCCCCGCACGGTAAATGCTGCCCAATAATAGGGAGACTGCCACTGTTCGGAATTCCACATTTCTAATTGTGCCTCCCGCAATGCCTGCACCGGATTCTGTTTTTCTGAGAGCATCTTGCGATAGAATTTTATCATCACTTCTGAGGTGGCTGCATCGTTCACGCTCCACAAACTCACGACAACCCGTTTTGCTCCGGCATACATAAACCCTCGGGTTAAACCTACCAAGCCTTCTCCTTTGATATCTTCTCCCAATCCCGTCTCGCAGGCACTCAAGACGACTAATTCCACCGGCAAGTTAAGGTTAAAAATATCGTGGAGGCGTAAAAATCCATTTTGAGGATCTCCGGTTTCATCGAACAAGGACAGCACGACTCCCGATAGCTCTGGATTGACAGGATCGAGGATGCCGTGGGTGGCAAGGTGAAGGATTTGGTACTGCGCTAAGTCGGGATGAGTGGCAACTGCGCGGGATGCCTGAAAGTCCAAGGCTTGCAACTGTTGGGAATCGGGAACTAAAGCGAGGATTTGTTCGGCTTCAGTGCGGGTATAATTTAAGCGATTAAAGCTCGTCCCGCTTTCACCCAGTCCTAAATTGCGGGTGGCGCGAGTGAGTGCCAATGTGTCGAGATTGTCGGGATGGCGGTTGGAAGAAGTTCGAGTCAGACGCGAGTCATTCGATCCGAAAATGGGATCCGCTAAGACAGCCAAGATTTTGGGGGCGGGGGAACGATGGGCGAGTTGCTCCCGTTGGATGGCGACGGTGGAGGCAGAGGAAAGCGTGACGATTTCGTTTTGGACTAAAAGGGGGGTATCGGGTGAGGTGGGGAGGGGCAGGGCGGCAAAGGGAATGTATTGCAGGATTCCCTCGCCGACGACGAGCAAGCGCTTGTTCTTCAGTTGGGAGGCAACGGGGGAGAGAAGGATTTGACTCAGGGGAAGACCGAGATCGCGGTTTGCGCCGCTATCTCGGGTAATGGCCTCTCGGAAGGGTTGGGCAACGGCGGCAATTTCTGCTTCTGGAGGGAGTTCGTAGCTGGCGATCGCGTTCTGGCTCACTGCCCAAAGATAGCTGCGTTCTGTCCCGAGGGAATATTCGAGAAGGAGAGTCTCGCGATCGAGAACGCGTTGCTGGATTTCTTGCAGGGTGAGGGGTTGGGGATATTTCAGATGGGCATAGCGGGGGCTGGTGCGGCGAATTTGCGCCTCGAGGCGATGGAGTTGCTGAAGGAGCGATCGCGATTGGCTTTCGAGATCGTCGAGATCTTTTTGCGTGAATTGACTGCTTGTGAGTTCGTGGCGGCGGCGTTCGAGGGCGTTGAGTTGTTGTAGTAAGTTTTGTTCTCGTTGTAAGAGTTGGGGAGCGACTCCTTGGCGGATATTGGCATTGGCTTCTGTGAGGAGTTCGAGGAGACCTCGGGCGCGCGATCGCTCGCTAGCGTGGAAGGCTCGCGCGTCGTATCCTCGGGCGGGATGTTTTTGGTGTAATTCCATCAACAGGTCAATGTAGAACTCGTAATACTCTTGTTTGGCAGCAAAGAAGGAGGTGCGGAGATCGGGGCTGGCGACGTTGCTGCGGAGGGATTCAATAATGTCTAGGGCAGCTTCAATGCGGCTTTGTGCGGGTTGTAAGTCGCCCATTTGGCGTTGCACCCGGGCGAGTTGGTAGAGAACCTCGGCTTCGCCGGGTCGATCGCCGATTTTTTGTAGGAGAGCGAGTTCTTGTTGATAGAAATTCAGACTTTGCCGATAATTTCCGGCTAAATGATGGGTTCTCCCGAAGTTCGTCAATAAGTTCGCCTCGACTGGGAGGCTGGAGATGGACGGCACTAAGGGCAAGGCTTGGTTCAAGAAATCTAAGGCTTTCTCATGCTCTTCTCGGACATTGTAGGCGCGAGCGATGTTGGCAAGAACGCTGATTTCCCCCAAAGTATAATTTTGGTTGCGGGAGAGGGTCAGCGCCCGATTGAAAATCTCGATCGCCTTTTGGGGATCGTTCAGTTTGCGAGCGTACAGCCTGCCAATACTCACGAAAACCCCAGTTTCTCCAAAGGGATTCCCCACCTGCTGCCAAATCGAACGCGCTTGCTGGTAGGAATCGAGACTTTGTGCGTAGTCTTCTAAATTCTGATAGGTTTGACCCAGTTGCTCTAACGTCAGCGCCGTGTTACCCAGATCCCCGATCGCGCGATAACTTTCTAGGGCGCGACGGTCAAAATCGGCACTGCGGGCGTAATCCCCCAGTCGGCTGTAGATGGAGGCAATATAGTGCAGGGTTGCCGCTTGTCCGGCGCGATCGCCGATTTCGGTTTGGAGGTGAAGGGCGCGATCGTTATTATCGAGGGCTTCCTGATATTCTCCCAAGTCGCTATAAACATTGGCAATCTGGTTGAGGAGGTTCGCTACCATACCGCGATCGCCGATATTCCGGAAAAGATTGAGGGCTTGCCGATAAGCCTCCAAACTGCGTTGAGAGCGACCCAAGATCCCATAGGTTTGTCCCTTGCTGTTGAGAAGATGAGCCTCGAGAGTGGGGTTTCCCACCGAACGCGCGATCGCGAGGGCTCGGTCAAAATACGCGAGGGCTTTTTGATAGTCGCTCGAGTGGATTCTGTAAAGCCAACCCATTCCGTGGAGAGTCTGAGCAATTTGCAGGCGATCGCCCAACTTTTCATAAATTTCGAGGGCGCGATCGTAAACCTCTAACGCTTGCTGGGTTTCTCCCATGCCAGTGTAGATGATTCCCAGACTGGACAGAACGATCGCCGCATTCGCATCATCTCCTTGCTCTTGATGGATCGCGAGGGCTTGTTGAAGGGCTTCTAAACTCTGCTGATTTTCCCCCAAGGAACCGTAGGCGGTGCCGAGATAGAACAGCACCCGGGCTTCCGCTTCGCGATCGCCGAGGTTTTGCTGGAGCTCGAGGACGTTTTGGTAAGAGGCGATCGCCTCTCGGGTGGATCCTAAATAAAATTGGACGGTGGCAATTCCTAAGAGAAGATTGGCTTGGGATTCGCGATCGTCCAAATCTTGAAAGAGCTGTAGCGATCGAGCGTAAGCCTCTAATGCTTGGGGATAATCGTCTAAATCGGCGTAGATGTTGCCGATCTGTTCTAGGGTTGATGCTTCCCAATTGGTATATTTTCCCCGGCGAGAGAGTTCTAAAGCGCGATCGAGGTGGGAGAGTGCCTGTTGGGGTTCTGCCAGTTGGCGGTAGCCGATGCCGATCCAGTGCAGGAGGGTGATTTCCTCGGGAATATTGCCCATTTCCTGCCAAATTAACCGGGCGACCTTGAGTTTTTCAATTCCCTGCCGAATCGATTCTGCCGTCCCTTGACCAATCAGTTGAACGGCCTCATTGTAGAGTTGTTCTGCTGCGGTGCGAGGGTCTTCTCGGGCGATCTCGATTCTGGGGGGAGTTGCGATCGCCCAATCCGCTCCCACCCCAATACTACCCGCAAGCGCCAAGCTCGGCACAACCTGACAGATAGTTCGCAACCCTTTCCGTTTTCTGCCTTTCATCGCCAATCTCCTTGATTTGTTCTTCCCGTCGCGCCCTCCGCAAAGCGATCGCTAATCATCGAGCAATTGTAACGGCGTTCCTTCTCTCACTCTTTGCTGAATCGTCGCCTCGGCAACCAAACCATCGCGAGAAAGTACCGTCACCCGTCCCCTTCCATTCACCCCTGCGAATACCGTCCCCGCTTCTACCTCGCGCAGATCGACTCCTCCCAACCATAACTCGGCAGTATTTCCCTGCACTTTGATGACCACGGCTCGGGCGGGAGAATTGGGCGTTTCGATAAAATAGGGGCTTTGCCGGCGATCGCGACTTCCCACTGCAACCTCATAGTTGGGAGTTTGTTTAAATTTCTGGGGAATTTCTGCGAGAATCTTGGGAAAAATGTCCGCGAAGTGACTATTTTCCTGCCAGAGATAGTAAGTCAATAAATAACTAAACAAACCCGAATAAAACCCGTTAATATTCAGTTCTCGCGCGAGTTGATTGGGAGCCGTTGCCGCCAAAACCACTCCCTTTGCCACTCCCGCACGATACCCGCGAACAAATGCCTCGGGGGACATCTGCAACCGCGATAACCAGTGTTGCTGATAATCGTGCTCGTTGTTAGAAACCAAGATATTTTTGCCCCCATGGCGCGATCGCACTTTGCCTTGACGGATCGCGCCTCCGGAAAAGCAACTATCTAAAACAACCGTGACATTTTCCGTTCTTAGGGCAGACATCAACAAAAATAGGGTATGCCCCATAATGTCTTGTACCGTTCCCCCGACTTCCGGATAACCGGGGGGTAAATCGCTATCAACGGGAACAAAAGTGCCGTTAAGTCCTTCCCCGTCCGGTTCCACGACAATCGGATGGGGGTCAAAAATGCGCGAACCATGACCGGAATAGTGATACATCACTACGTCACCGGGTTTTGCCTGTTTAATCAAATGTTCTTCAAACGCCGTTAAAATTCCGGCGCGGGTGGCTGCGGCATCGGCGACCACCTGAATATCGCGAGGATTGAAACCGAAGCGATGAATCAACAAGGTGCGCTGCAAATCGATATCGTTGAGGCAGCCATCTAGGGCTTGAGAATGATAGGCATTGATGCCCACCAGTAAAGCCAGTTTGCGGGGAGTGCTGCGGGCGAGAACCCGGGCGTGGGGAGCGGCGTGTTGTTGGGACGTAAACGCGTTAAAGCCGATCGCTGCCAGTGCCGAGCTGGCGAAGAGCAAAAAGCGACGACGATTGAGGGAAGACATGGCGATCCTCCTTTTTTTTGTGAGAATCTAGATGGGGAGCGCGATCGTGGTTCTTCAATTTTACCTGAAAAATCGGACATTGAGGGTTGTATCGAGAGCGATCGCATCCTTCGACAATCCCATCACCCCTCATTCCCGCGACCGACTTCCCATTGGTACAGCAAGGGACGCAGCAGTAGGGGCGAAACGATGCAGGTGACGGCGGAAACCATTGCCATTGCCGCAAAGACTTCCGGGGACACCGCCCAATCTCCCAGATACCGTCCCTTTTGCATCACTACCATGGCAATTTCCGCCCGAGGCACCATACTAATACTCAGCAAAACTGCACTAGACCAGCCCAGTTTCAATAGGGCTGCACCGCCCGTTCCCAAGATTTTACCCAAGACGGCAGCAATGACTAAAATACTCCCCAGTCCCAAGGCGGTTGTTAGCGCTTGGGGCTCGAGTTGCAAGCCGATGTGAATAAAGAAAAAAGGGACGAAAAATTCATACAGCGTACCAAAGGAGGCATTGAGCTTAACCGCTTCGGGATCGCGACTGAATGCCAGCCCGGCAAAGAAGGCGCCCACCGCAACAGAAAAGCCCAGTAATCCCGCGAGAGCGGCAATGAGGAAGCCCGTCCCGGCAACCATCAGCATGGGATCGGAAGGGGGTTCGATTTTCTCGAAGAAACGGGTTAGAGGGGCTTCGAGATAGCGGAAAAAGACGAAACAGAAGGCACTAAAAAGAACAATTTTAAATAGGAATGGGACAAAGGTTTGGATCAGGACGGGCAGAAAGTTCGTCTCGATCTCTCCATTGAGGACGGGGACGATCGCAAACAGGAGAGACATCAGGGCGATCGCGGCAATGTCGTCCATTTCGGCAATATCGAGGAGGATTTCCCCATTCGTTGAATTCAATGCTTTGGCTTCTTGCCAGACTCCGACGGAGATCCCTACACTGGTGGCGAGGAGAGCGATGCTAATAAAGAGGCTGGGAATGAGGGGAAGGTGAAGGAGGAAATAGGCGGTTACAAAAGCTAGAATGCCGCTCGAGAGCAGGTTGCCTGCCAAAATAATGCTAGCGCGAGGCAGTTGGGCGAGCAGTCCGGACAGATTGCTTTCCAAGCCGACTCGAAATAGGAGGGAAATAATGCCCAATTCTGCCAAAAATTCATAGACTTCCAACACCTCCGGCGAGAGCAATTGCCCTTGCACGTCCAGAAGTCGCATGAGAAACCCTAAAAGCAAATAGCCGACTAGGGCGGGTATCCCCACTCGCTCCAAACCTGCCTTAATGAGAATGGTGAGGATGAGGGTCGCTCCAACGAGCAGCACCAGTAAGAGAATGATAGATTCGTTAGCGATCGCTCTCCTTTTTAATCCAGTACCAAGCATTTAAGCATCCCAGGGCGACACCGACAAGGAGCAGCATCAAGGTCCAAGAATAGCGACTGGGAAAGTGGGTATCGATCCAAACTCCCAAGGCAATGCAGAGCAAGGCGGGAATGGTAACGGACCACCCCACCATCCCAAACATTCCCAAGGCAAACCAGATGGTGTTTTTCTCTTGTCGCGCTTTGATTTTTCGGGCGGCTTTCCTTCCCACTTGTTTGTGAAAAATCTGCCAAGTGGCTTTGGTGTTTTTGGGGTCATTCTCAGTTTTGTCCATCAGCTTCCCAACTCCTTGAAATGACGCATGATACTGGCCTCGAATTTAGCCAAGGCGGAGCGGGTGAGCTTTTCTCGTTCGTCCAAAACTCGAAACTGTTGTTCTACGGTTTGTTTGAGTTGCTCGAGGTTGTCAGATCCCACGGCATTTAGGGTGGAAACTAGAACTTCTGGGCCGCACTTGACTAAAATTCCTTCATCAACCGCAAGAAAGGCTTCCTGTCCCGATTCTAATTCAAAAGACAGGATGCCGGGCACTAAAGCCGCTACAAAGTCGATGTGACGGGGCAAAATGCAGAAAGACCCATTTTCCGCCTCAGCCGTGACTTTGGTGACCGATCGCTCGATCAAGACTTCGCTCGGGAGCAGGACTTTGAGGATCATGACTGTTGAATTCAAAATTCAAAATTGAAAATTCAAAACAATTACTATTTTGAGTCTAAGGGAACAAGCAATTAAGAACGATTAAGATCGATTGCGTAGAACGCTAGAGCGAGATTTGGGAGTCGATATGTTATGCAGAGACTGAGAGGATGGCTATCCCAACAAAGCCAACACAGACGAGAGGAGCGCGATCTCCTCACCCGGAAAATTGCCCATCGCTTGTATCTCAACCGCGTGGCACGGGGTCGAGAAGGAAATGAGAAAACAGATTGGGCAAAAGCCGAAAAAATCGTTCGCAGACCTCTGACAAGAACCGCTTTTCGTTTGGGGGAATGGTGGCGCGATCGCGTTGAGGCGTTTGAATCCACTTGGCTCGAAGCCGCAATGGAGGGTTTGGACAACGACCTGCAAAATTTAGCTATTATCGATCTGTTGGGAGTCCTGGCCAGTCTTTCGCTCATTAGTGGCGCGATCGGGTATTTTGGGGAGGCTGGCGAACGGCGCAAACAAACGAATTATCAAGCATGGCAGGTGATTAATTTGGCAGTGGGGCGCACAGCCGAATCGGGTCGGAAGGATGCGATCGAAGACCTTTGGGGTAATGAAGTGAGTTTATCGGGTTTGGATATTCGCGATGCTCGCATCCCAGAACTAGATTTGTCCGCTCATTGTTATTTTTGGCACGTTCGTGTTTTGAGTTGGATGTGTGGGGGGAAACAGTTACCCGGTTTTTCTGAGAAGGGCGCAGATCTAGAAAGAGCGAATCTTCAGGGCGCAGAATTGAAGAAAGCGAACTTTGAGAGGGCAAAATTGGGACAGGCTAACCTGAAGGGGGCAAAATTGCAGGATACTCGCTTTGGGGAGGCAGATTTGGCAGGTGCTAACTTTGAAGGGGCAGACTTGAAGAAAGCAGGCTTTGAGAAGGCAAAATTGGGACAGGCTAACCTGAAGAGGGCAAAATTGTGGGACGCTCGCTTTGGGGAGGCAGATTTGGCGGGTGCTAACTTTGAAGGTGCAGATTTGAAAAAAGCAGGCTTTGAGAAGGCAAGATTGTGGGGCGCAACCCTTAAGAATGTCAAATTGTGGGGTGTTAATTTTGAGGGGGCAGACTTGTGGCAAGCTAATTTTGAGGGTACAGTCTTATGGCCAAACACCTTTAAGGGCGCATTGCTCTGTGAAACCATACTGCCGAAAGAGAGTAGCTTAGATCCCGATCGCGATTGCCAACAGTAATCCTAACATTTTTGTTAATCGCCCCCGTTCTTTTTGGCTTCATCTCCAATAAAATTAAGCGATCGCTTTAGCGCGGAGTCGTTCACACTTGAAAACCCCCAAGGGTTAACTCGGGGGTTTGAAGTAAATCCCAATTTTCCTCTGTATCCTTAAAATTGTAGAGTCCGTTGCTGTTAGAGCTGTTGGATTGTGACTGCTACGACCAAAAGCCTCATCAAAATCAACCAATCTCGAAACATTAGAATCATCCAAATTGGCCTTATAGGTAAGTTGTTTACGATTTGACTCTAAAGTATCGCAGCACTTGCTCCAAGCTAGTAGTCCACCACAATGATTTTGACAAGTTTACAATCTCTGAAATCTTTAATTGTTAGTAGTTTGAGAATCTTTATACCTGTCAAAACTTTTGTGGTCAACCACTAGAGGGTCTCCTCCCTCTCATTCACTTAAAAGAGCTTCGATGAATTCGTAACTGGAAAAGGGGCGTAAGTCTTGAATCCCCTCTCCCGCACCGACAAAGCGAATGGGTAAATTTAATTGCTTAGCCACTGCTAAAGCAACGCCTCCTTTCGCACTACTGTCCAATTTTGTCAAGATGACCCCGCTTAACTTTGCCGACTCAGAAAAAACCTGTGCCTGACGCAAACCATTCTGTCCTAACGTGGCATCTAAAACTAACAGGGATTCCACCGTGGCATTGGGGGCTTTTTTGTCAATAATACGGCGAATCTTCGACAACTCTGCCATGAGATTTTTCTTGTTCTGCAAGCGTCCCGCCGTATCTACCAATAAAAGGCGAACATCTCGGGAAAGTGCCGCATTAATGGCATCGTACACCACCGCCGCCGGATCCGTATTTTTCCCCGGATTGGCAATCACTTGAGTCTGCGATCGCTCTCCCCAAATCGTCACCTGTTCCACCGCCGCCGCCCGAAAGGTATCCGCCGCCGCAATAATACAGCTATAGCCAGATTCTCGGGCCATATTTGCCAATTTGCCGATCGTTGTAGTTTTTCCCGCGCCATTCACCCCCGTCATCAACCAGATATTTAAACCCTCCTCTTGGGGAACCAAGGCGGCATTTTCCGGATCGGGGAGGGGTTTTTCCAGCAGGTCGCACAGAATAGTTTTTAAATAAGCGATCGCTTCTTCTGGCGGTAGGGCTTCTTCCCGCAATTTTTCCTGTAAGGTATCGATAATATACTCCGTCGCCTCCACTCCCACATCGGCTTGCAGGAGTAAAGCCTCAATTTCCATGACCGCATCCTCATTGAGAGGGCCTTGTCCGACAATGGCTTTCAATTGATTAATCAAACTGCGGCGAGTTTTCCCCAGTCCTTCCCGCAAGCGTTTGAGCCAACTAATTTCCTCGAGGGAAACCTCCTCGGGTCGCCGTCCTTGTTCGGCCAAAACCTTCGCCGACCAAACAAAATCCTCGTCAAAATCAACGGCAGGTTTGCGCCTCACCTCGGGTTCGGGAGTCTCGATCGCGGTTTCTTTCAAGCGTTCCAACGCATCGGATTTTTTCATCCACGCGGGAGTCGATTTCGCTGCGGGTTCTGCCTCGGGTTCGGGGGTAGCGATCGCGGCGGCAACGGGTTTCGTTAAGGGTTCGGGTTCGGTCTCGACAAGGGTTTCTGTGTCGCGATCGGGTTCTTCTGCGGCGATCGCTTCTTCAGCCACAGGAGAGGGTTCTTCTTCAGCAATAACCTCTTCAGTGACAGGGGAGAGTTCTTCTTTGACAATCCCTTCCTCGCGATCGCTTTCTACAACTGTCTCGACTTCTTCAGCAACAGGGGAGAGTTCTTCTTCGGCGATAACTTCTTCGGTGACCTCTTCGCGATCGCTTTCTACAACTGTCTCGACTTCTTCAGCGACGGGAGAGAGTTCTTCTTTGGCGATAACTTCTTCGGTGACCTCTTCGCGATCGCTTTCTACAACTGTCTCGACTTCTTCAGCGACGGGAGAGAGTTCTTCTTCGGCAATAACCTCTTCGCGATCGCTTTCACCCCCCGTCCCAATTTCTTCAGCAACAGGAGAGGGTTTTTCCTCGGTAACTTCTTCGCGATCGCTTTCGACAACCGTCTCGACTTCTTTAGGTTTTGGTTCTTCAGGAGGTTCGGATTTTTGTTCCTCCGCGACTGGGGAAGGTTCTTCGGCTTTTTCTTCGGTTTGACGCTGTTGGATCTGTTGATAAGCCGCTTTTGCCCACTTTAGATAATCGTCTTGGGTCGTTTGAGGAGAAGGAGATGACTCGACTTTGGCTTCTTGAGGTTGTGTTTGAGTCGGAGACGAATCCGATTTTTGAGATTGCGGTTGTTTGGACTCGCTCTCTTTCTTGTCTTCACTGTCGCCTTTCTTAAATTTTCGATTAAACCAATTAAATACCATTTTTTTCAATTATCAATGAACAATTATCAACGAACAATCGGGAAACAATATTTTTCAGGCTTCATCCTTCATCTTGGCCAAATTCCTTTCGTTGTCCGCCACTTTTCGTAACACGCCATTAATAAAACGCGCTCCTTCTTCATCAGAATAGCGTTTTGCTAATTCTACCGCTTCATTCACGGCAACGCGAGTCGGAACGTTTAAAAAGACGATCTCCGCAACGGCAAGAGAGAGAATATGGCGATCGACTTGGGGAATGCGATGGAATTGCCAGTCTACCAAAGAGGTTTCGATCGCTTCGGTAATTTCCGCTTTGCGACGCTTAACCGTCCCAATTAATTCTAGAGCATATTCTTGCACCTCTTGGCGATCGGCTAAATGAATGAATTCTGGTAAGTCAACGGCATAACCGACGCGGTTGAGGGCGCTTTCGGTTAATTCAATGGCTTCTTTCACCATTGTCTTACTACTTTGTAGATCTGTCGCTCGGGTGTCGCTCCCTCCCAAGCGATCGACACCCCGTTGAACTTCCTCGCTTGCCATGGAGAGGGTATCTCGCGCCTCCGCCACGAGGGTGCGAATGGCCGCTAAAATTAAATCGTTGAGACTTTGTTGTTGAATTTTTTCCGCACTGCCTCGAATTTGACTCAGGCTTAAAAGTGCTAATTCTCGTGAAGTTTGGCGAGGCTGTTGGCGAGGCATAAGAGTAACCGGAAAAAAAGATTAAACCAGAATCCCAATTTTATCAAAAATATGGTGCATCCTTGCAGTGATAGGGCGAGGATGCACCACGAACCTGAAAATCACTTTACCCTTCATTCGACAAATGAGCCGTCAAATTTTCCTCCTCAATTGTTGCAGTCTGTTGTTTTTCTGGCGATCGCTCAAAAGCTGGATTCTCATGGGAGATAGGAGGGTAAGACTCGGGGGATTCGGACGCGGATGGGGAAGTGGGAATGTCCGCAGGAGGCGCAGAAGAAGAGATGATTTTGGGTGCCACAATGCCGCCAGAAATGAGCACTTTAAAAGCATCTTCAATAGAAATCGGTAAATCGATCGCCTCGGCTTCGGGAATAATGGCATACCATCCCGAAGTTGGGTTGGGGGTTGTGGGAATAAATACGCTTAACATGGGTTGGGACAGATGAACTTGTAGGGGTTCGGTCAATTGTCCCGTTACAAATCCAAGACTCCACACCCCTTGTCGGGGATATTCCACCATCACCACCCGGCGAAATTTACTTTTGGAATCCCGAAATAAGGTTTCCAAAATTTGCTTGAGGGTTTTATAAACGGAGCCGGCTAGGGGAATACCTTGTAAAATTTTCTCCCCTAAATCGAGCAACCACTGTCCCACAATATTTCTGGCCATTAAGCCAATGAGCAAAATAAAGACTAACGGGACGGCAAATCCCACGGATAAATTGATGAGATTGGTTAAAACTGGATTCAATCCTTGAAAGGGGTTAACCTGTTTGGGGATTTCAGTTAAGAAAGCGATCGCCCATCTGGCAATGGTAAAACTCAGCCAGATGGTCGTTGCTAAGGGAATGACAACTAAAAGACCTGCAATTAAGTCGTTTTTTAAATCCTGCTTTAAGCGTTGAACTATAGAGCGCTGACTATCCATAATCGTTGGTATGGGTTTGGCAACTCCACCGCGATCGCCAATGGAGCGCAGTAGAGTTGCGTTTTCTTCCTTCTCTAGTTTTAATGCCTGTAAAGAAATGTTGCAAGGTTTGCAAGATAATTCTTGACAAAAATGCGCTCCCGCGATAATCAGTCACCAGGCAGTGC
>JBFRWJ010000247.1:0-9569 GCA_051439525.1 Spirulina sp.
GGGGGTGGGGTCTGTTAGCGCAAACCTCAGATATGCCATTTTCTGGTATATTTTTAGCGGTTTTTGGGGTGGAGTTGGATGCCATCCCCACCTTCCCCCCCGCACGGTATAATCAACAACCCAACACGACTCCTTGGAAGGGACGCATCCCCGCAGTGACGGATCCCAAAATGATTGTCGCGTGGAATAGCCTAGCCATTTCGGGGCTTGCGCGGGTTTATCAGGTTTTTAAAAACCCGATCGCTTGGGAGTTGGCGAAAAATGCAGCTCGGTTTATTTTAGCTCATCAGTGGGTGAATGGACGCTTTCACCGTTTGAATTATGAGGGGAAAGCGCGAGTTTTGGCACAGTCGGAGGATTATGCCCTATTTATTAAAGCACTTTTGGACTGCGATCGGGCTGGTGCGGTGATGGGAGAAACGGAGGGAATTTGGCAGGAAGAAGCGATCCGAATACAGGAGGAGTTTGACGAGTTTCTCTGGAGTGTCGAAATGGGAGGCTATTACAACGCCCCAACGGATGCGAGCGAAGATTTATTAATCCGAGAACGCAGCTATATTGATAATGCTACCCCGGCGGCCAATGGAGTCGCGGCAGCGAATTTGGTACGCTTGGGATTATTAACGGATAATACGAGTTATTTAGAACGAGCCGAGGTGATTTTGCAAGCCTTTAGTCCCGTCATGGAACAGTCTCCCCAAGCCGGTCCCAGTTTGTTTATGGGATTGGATTGGTATCTGCATTCTACCCTGATTCGGACGAAGGGCGATCGCGTTTCCGAACTGTCCGCGCGGTATTTTCCCAAGAGTGTCTATCAGGTTGAAGAGAAAGTTCCCGAAGATGCGATCGGTCTGGTTTGTAAGAGGTTGGCTTGTTTGCCAACGCCGCAAAGTTGGGAGCAATTATTAGCGCAAATCGAGAAATGTCATGGGATATCGGGTTAACAATAAACGATGGACGAATCCAATGAAATACAATTAACACAGAGCGCGCTGAAAAGATTGGGCAATCTTGTTAATATGAAAGAGGAAAACTTAGCCTCGGCAATTCGACAGCGTGGAGGAGGTCAAAGTCAAGTCGAGCAAATTAGAACGGATTATCAAGATTTAAAAGTTGGCGAGGTCGCTAATTTAGCAGGTGCAGGAGATGCAGATGCGATAACGGCTCTCAAAATCTTAAAACAAGCACGTAAAAAACAGGAGAAATATCGTGGTAGATGAGTTTGAATTTCCTATTGGGACTTGTTTGCAAAATATTTGGGCGATCGAGGATCGAGTATTAGGAGGGGATGAGCTTTGTTTGGATGAAGTTCGCTTAATTTTTCCCAAAGTTCAAATTATTTTACAACCCATTGCAGATACCGATGAAATTGATATTAAAATCGAGCAATGCGATCGCGAGAACGATTTATTTTCCGGCGATCGCGCAAGCGTGGAAGAGCCGTATCGCTCTCCTGCATGGATTTCTTCTTTCATTGGTCAGAAATTACAAACCGTCTGGGTATGCGAAAATCAGCAAGGATATCGCGATCGCATTAGTTTTGCGTTTAATACATTGCGTCCCAGTTTAGAATTTGTTTGTGAAGGATCGGCGATCGCGGTTTTTCAATGTCAAGCAATTAAGCGGAAGAAAGCTGATATGATGAGTCCTGCTCTTTCTCGTTGAGTTGGAAATTTCGATCTCGGTTAAAATTGAGTAAGATTGCAAGATAACATAAGCCGATCCATCGTGTTAGATTGGTAATCTAAGTTGTCCTCCTTCATCTTCTGGATATCCAGATAACAGAATAATACGTCTTGCTTCATAAGTTCTACGCAGTTCTTGTAAATTATTTTCTTCTTCTAATTGACTTAAGCTGCGCAATTCTTGTAAAGTTTGAGGATTAGCTCGACGAATTTTCCGATCTCCAATAAAGCACTCAAAATGTTCTTGGTAAAACTGATAAATTCGTTTCTTTGTAAGCTCATGCG
The DNA here is from genome assembly GCA_051439525.1 of Spirulina sp. Lineage (GTDB taxonomy): Bacteria > Cyanobacteriota > Cyanobacteriia > Cyanobacteriales > Spirulinaceae > CCY15215. Next base: position 1,971 of record JBFRWJ010000247.1, read on the forward strand.
GATTACAGTCTCTTGCTGCAATAATTTCTATAGCAGGAATCACGCAAATACCAGATTGTTGAGAGTATAAAAAAACAAAAGAAGCTGAAGAATGGTATAGCATCTTCTCACATTGTCTTTTTAGCCTTGCAGCTTCTTTACTACTAAAAGATTGAGAGGGTTCGATAAGTTTGGATTGTGCTAAAAATCCTTTGGCAATTTGAAATCCATCTATCGCAACCTCAAAAGCAGCTAAAAAATCAGCACCAAATTCACTTTCTTGACTATTTCTACCTCGATCGGTGAGAGTTTTAACCGTCCATTTTATTCCTGCGATATTGGTTCCGTTTAAAACATATTGCATTATTGATGATAGCCAATCAGTTACTGAGGATTCTTGCTCAATTTGTCCATCCTGCAAGTATTTTAATACATCTGTCTCTGTTTTTTTGATTTTGCTGATTAAACTTTTAACAAGTTTTTGAGTAGAAAACATAGAGATTTATTAAGATAAATAATTCTAGATTTTTTGCAAAAATTTTATCCAGGTTGTCTCCAGCTAGAACACCGATTCAGTAACCGTATAGGTTGAGAATTTTAGCGATCGCCTATCGCTGAAAGCAAAGTCCCTGACCCAAAACATCAGGTCTCAAGCCTCCCGCTTGAGCCGGAGGAACTGATAACTGTTTACTGTTCACTGTTCACTGAAATGACTTTGTTCGTTAGTCGGTTTCATATCTCAGTTACAATATATTGTAGTACATTTTGAGACGCGATCGCGTTTCCGAACTGTCCCTAATGGATACATAAGCTAAATCCTGATATCTTAACATTTTATATGATAACAAATTTTTGGATTTTTTGAGCACTTACAAAAACTCAATTCTACCAAACATCTCTTCTGGGGAATAAACTTCATAAATGAGAACCAAACTTTCGATGATTTGACCGATTGAACGACTCCCTTGCTTGCAGTATGCAATACCCGGATGATCTCTCGAACGACTGGCAATTTTTAGAAAATCATCATCTTGGGTAAACAGAACTCGCTTTTCTTGACAGATAAAAGCAAACTGTAAATCATCATTTGCCATTCGCAGCTTTGCCTCGACGGTTGTCGTCACATCAATGCCTCGACGGCGTAACTGTTTAGCAATAACGGTTTTAACTTGTTCGTCTAAATGAAAGCGAATTCGATTACTCACCTTGAATTTTCCTCAATCTTTCTTGTAAAGGTGAAGGAGGAGTATTGCGTTTTAATTCTTCCACAAATGCCTCGCTTTCAGCAGTTCGGCGATCGATATCCTCTTGATGTTCGTAATAGTATGACATTGCTGCATAAACAGAGGCTTTTGAGAGATCGTAATCTGTGGCAATTTCCTCTAGAGTTTCCCCCATTTCGAGATACATTTTAGCGATCGCAGCTACCGTCATTCTCGTGCCAACGATCCGAGGTTTGCCAAAGCAATAATCGGGATCGATCGCAATATATTCCGTGCTAACTCGTTCGATAGTATTGTCTAAAGACATATTCTTACCTCCAAGAGAAGACGATCGACTGAAAGTAAACTCCCAACAATCAGACGCGCTGAAGATACAAAAATTCCTCATCTTCAATACATTTGCGAAGTTCCTGTAATTTTCTCAGCCGATAAGTTTCTGCTTGATATTTTTCCTTCTGAGGATAATCTCCCAAGCGCGTTAACAAAGAATCGCTTTCTTTGACAACAGCTTCATAAATAAACTGTTTAAACTGCCTGCGAATTTCCCCACTTAACTCAACCAAAGGCAAGCAAATTTCTTCCTCATCAATGACAATCGAACGTTCCAAGGATTGACCGATTTTAGAGAATTCCGATCTTGCCAGCCAAAGATAAAACTCTTCTCCCATACTACTACTCGCGTGTTTATGGCTATTTTTACCGTGAAATCCAATTGATAGCATTGCTTCTTTCCTCCTGTTGAGAACTTTTAGATAATGTGTTTTAGCGATCGCGCTATTGGCATCTACATAAATTCAGATTCGGGAATGCGATCGGCATAGGCAATGCCAACCTTTTCCAGTTTTGTCTTTCCTGGTTTTGATATATTTTGGGCATTGACAAGACCAATGACCGTTCTTTTTGCGATAAGATCGTCAATATCTTGACCATAAAAATACACTCCTTTGATTTCAACATAAATTCGATCAAATTGATTTTTATATTCCGCGATCGCATAACTTTTAGAATTATATTTCTGATGGATTTCTTGGAGTATTTTTCTAACTTTTTGTAAATCTTTGGAGTTAGAAATCAAAATATCTCCATTGGGATCGTTCCCTCTCGTTCTTTGACAGGGAACGCCAGCTAATTCTAACTGTTTCATCACCCAATTCACGAGATTTCTATGGATGTGGTAATTATAAATCATTCGATCTTCATCTGTCTCCCAGTTATCTCGCGTCACGTTTTGATTTTTCTCCACAAGTCCATTTACGCAAATAAGATTTGTTCGCAGGTTATCCCACAGCAAATTCAGTGTAATGTCTGAAGTTGGGGGGATCGAAACCCAAAACGATTTCTTGGGGAGAAACGCCTAATTCTACTAATTGATTGGCAATTCCCACCTCAGTGCCATCCTGTTGCACCCAAATTTTACCATCGATGATATCAACGTGAAGCATGACACCATAAAACCGCTTGCCATCGCGCCAACCGAGGTAAACTAATTGATAGCGATCGCTTTGGCGATCGAAAATGGTTTCGGCTTGAATGCGCTTATCCCAAACTAACTCGGCTTGTTTAACGAGAAGGGTTTGGATATGCTGGCGATATGTTTCTATTTTATCCATTTTTCAGAGGAGATAAATCAACATTTTAAATCCATCCCCGCACCCATTCTCGCACCGCGCGACGCAATGTACGACGACCCTGAAGGCGATAGGATTCAATCAATTGAGGGAGATCGCGGAGGGGTAACTGAGGGAAAATCGGACTGTATTCGACATTCCGATATTGTCCTGTTTGCAGGGTATAAATGCGGAGTTTGCCTTCTTCATAACACCAAATTTCGGGAACGCCCAAACGCTGATAAATCGGAAAGCGATCGAGGGATTTGCTGGTAAGATCGATTTCAAGGGCAAGATCGGGGGGCGGATCTCGCTCCAGATCGAACTCGAGTTTGCCCCGTACTAAGGCTTCGTTTTGGAAATAAAAACAGTTATCCGGTTCTAAACCTGCTTTTTTGAGTTCCTTGCGCCATGTTGTCGAACCATAACTTTCATAATCGATATCCAATTCGTCGGCAATATCTTTAATCGCATCCGAGATCGCCTCGCGATAATATTCGTGTTCCGGTAAGGGAGTCATAATTTCTAAAGTTCCCGCATCGTAGGCAATTCGACGGTTGCGACTCTCCCCCAAATCGAGTAAAAGGTTTTCAAATTGCTGCCAACTTAAGTTGTAAAGTAAAACGCGATCGGCTTTTTGTTGGGTTAACGTCATTTCAATGAACAATGAGCAATGAACAATGGCGGAAGAGTTGGGATTTAGGTGTAGAGGGGGGCGAAATTGGCCCCCCACGCGATCGCTATTCTTCTTCTCCCGTACTTTCTTCCGCGGTTGCTTCAACTTCTGCGGTTTCTAGACTTGCCTCTTCTTCCGAAAGCGGCACGATCGCGACGGCAGCGATCGCGTCGTCCGCATCTAACTTTTGTACCCGTACCCCGGTTGCTCCCCGAGATTGAGGTGAAATCGCATCGGCAGCTTGACGAATAATCACCCCTCGGTTGGTAATTAACATGAGCTCCTCCCCGGGATGGACGACGAGTAAACCCACCACCTCATCATCGCCAGACTTGAATTTAATGGCCCGCAGTCCCATCCCGGCACGATTTTGCAAGCGGAATTGCGAGACCGGAACCCGCTTCCCGTAACCCTTGGCGGTAATGACGAGAACCCAAGGACCCTCTCCCGCATCCGTTACGGTTTCCTCGGCATTTTCTTCAGTTTCTTCCTCCCCTTCCGGACTGGAGACGAGACTCGCGACCACCTGACTCGGGAAAATATCCATGCCGATCGCATTGTCTCCCTGCTTCAATTTCATGGATTTTACGCCCCGGGTTGCCCGTCCGAGGGGTCGCAGTTGTTGGTTGCTGGCCTGAAAATGAATGGCCATCCCCAACCGGGATCCGAGAATAATACTATCTTCTTCCCTGGCCAAACGCACCCATCGCAGTTGATCCCCTTCCGCGAGGGTAATGGCAATCAAACCATTGGTGCGAATATTGCTAAAAGCAGATAAGGATGTTTTCTTAATAATCCCGTTTTGGGTGAGCATGACCAGATAGCGATCGTCGCTAAACTCGCTGACTCCAATTAAAGAAGTAATTTTTTCCTCTCGCGGGATGGGAAGAAGTTGCACGATGGGGACTCCCCGTGCCGTTCGGGATGCCGTGGGAATTTTGTAAGTATTGAGAGAGTAAACGACCCCGCGATCGCTAAAAAATAGCACCATATCGTGATCGCAACAGGTCAAGAAATGCTCCACCGCATCGTCTTCCTTGATTTTAGCCCCCGCACGCCCTCGGGTGGCGCGGTTTTGCGCCTCGAAGGTATCCACGGGCATCCGTTTGATGTACCCTTGTTCGGTGAGGAGAATAACAACGGGTTCGTTGGCAATTAAATCCGTTTCATCTAATTCCCCTTCTGCGGACAGGATTTCCGTGCGTCGGGGAGTGGCGTGAATATTTTTAATTTCTCGCGCTTCTTCGATGATAATGGCTTCGATGCGCTCCCGCCGTGCCAAAATATCTTCTAAATCTGCGATCGTTGCTAGTAATTCTTCGTGTTCTGCTTGAATTTTTTCCGCTTCTAAGGCAGTCAAGCGACGTAGTTGCATTTGCAGGATTGCATCGGCCTGAACTTCTGAAAGTCCGAAACTCTCTACCAATTGTCGTTTTGCCGTCGCCGTATCTGCTGCTTGACGAATGAGTTGAATGACAGCATCTAAATTATCGAGGGCGATGAGCAATCCTTGCAAAATATGGTCGCGTTCCCGGGCCTTGCGGAGTTTATACTGGGTGCGGCGGGTAATGGCTTCGATGCGAAAATCGAGGAAAACTTCCAAGAAGCGCTTCAGATCGAGGAGTTGGGGTTCCCCATCCACAAGGGCCAGCATACTGGCCCCGAAGTTACTGCGCAGGGGGGTTTGTTTGTAGAGATTGTTGAGGACAACCCGAGCGATCGCGTCCCGCTTTAATTCAATCACAATGCGCATGCCATCGCGATCGCTTTCGTCGCGAATGTCGGAGATACCGTCAATGCGCTTGTCGTTGACCAGATCGGCAATTTTTTCAATGAGTGCGGCCTTGTTGGTTTGGTAGGGAAGTTGGGTGACGATAATGGCCTCGCGATCGGGACGGCCGCGTTGTTCCATCAGTTCGATCGCCGCTACCCCTTGCATGGTAATGGAACCCCGTCCGGTGGTATAAGCATCGCGAATGCCGGAATGCCCTAAAATTTGTCCTCCCGTGGGAAAATCCGGTCCTTTGATATGGTGTCGCAGTTGTTGAATGGTAATTTCCGGATTTTCGATCAGGGCAATTAACCCGTCGATGAGTTCCCCTAAATTGTGAGGGGGAATATTGGTGGCCATTCCCACGGCAATTCCCGAGGATCCGTTGAGTAAAAGTTGGGGAATGCGGGAGGGAAGGACGACGGGTTCTTGTTGGGAACCGTCGAAGTTGTCGGCAAAGTCAACGGTTTCTGCTTCGATGTCTCGCAATAACGAGTTAGTGGCCAGAGAGTGTAGGCGACATTCCGTGTACCGCATGGCGGCGGGGGGATCGTTGTCTACGGAGCCAAAGTTTCCGTGACCGTTGATGAGGGGATCCCGCATAGAAAAATCTTGCGCCATCCGCACGAGGGCATCGTAAACGGCATTATCGCCGTGGGGGTGGTATTTCCCTAACACTTCCCCTACCACCCTCGCGCATTTCCGGAAGGGGCGATCGGGGGTGAGTCCCAACTCGTACATGGCATAGAGAATGCGGCGGTGAACGGGTTTGAGGCCGTCTCGCGCATCCGGTAATGCCCGCCCCACGATTACGCTCATGGCGTATTCGAGATAGGATCGGGACATTTCGTTTCTTAAGTCTGTCGGGACTATCCGTTCGGTGGAGGAAGTCATAAGGGTAAACAACTCCGTAAAATTGAAATTGAGGTAATGGGAAAACACTAAAGACTCGAGCATTTTTTGCTCTCTTCAAGCGTCGTTTTCTCGGGGCTACTTATCCGATACTCTTTTTACCCAGTCGTTCTGCTAAATTGCTATGGTTTTCTTTCCCATTTTACCTTGGTTTTGCCCCTTTGGGGAGGGTAAAAAGTCAAGCAAAATATTTGCTAACGATATTCAATTTTTTATTAAAGGTATTGGAGGGGGAAAAGAAAGTCAAAATGAGATTTTTTGATAAGCAAAAAAGCGAATCGCAAGCAGATATATTTTTTATGTTTTGAAGTTCGGAGGATGTTCGTTAAGCGATTTACGAGATCTCTTGCTGTGATACTGGTATATTTTCGATTATTACAGCCTTGACAAGAAAGTGCTAAGTTGTCGAGATCGTTTGTCCCTCCACGAATTACAGGAATAATATGTTCTACAGAAAAAGGATCGGGAGAATAACGCAACTGACTTTGACAATACTCGCAACACCAATTAGCACGTTCTGCGACAATATCTTTGATTGTTGATTTACTCATAAGATGGCGTTTGAATTCCCAATTCTTCCATCAAAACATCGATCGCAACTCCTCGAATTTGAGATAATTTTGCCAAAGCTGCGATCCGCTTTGCGTTGGCGATTTCAATGCGATCGCTAATCTCAATTAATTCCTGTTGTTCGTTAGCTTCTAATATTTCTGCACGGCGTTTATCGAGAAGGAGATGATATTTTTGCCACATTTTATCAGGTAATCCCAGATTAATCTCTTCGATTAATTTTGCTTCTGTATCCGATAATTCAATGGCAGTATTTTCGCGATATCTTAAATCTCGCTGAATTAGCTCGGTGAGATAGGATTCGAGAGTACTTCCTTGGTTTGCTGCTGTCTTTCGTAATTTATTTTCTAGTTCTGGGGTAATTTCAAGCAAGATTGTCATTATGTATTTCCTTACCACTCAATTTTAGCGTTACTCCTAAATTGTAGCAAAATTAGCGAATAATGTCAGCGACCTTGCGATCGCCTCTCCATTATCTGCAACTACAGCGATCGCTTTTCTCGGATTGCGATCGCTCTGTCTCGAACAGTTGTATTTTTCGATCGGAAAAGTGCGATCGGAGCGAATTTAGGCAGCACTCGAACAAGAGGATTTTTTTGTGAACTTAAATTGCAATACTTCCAAAATCAATTCCACTCATAATAACCCCAGTTCCTAAATTAACAGTGTGTTGGGGATTTAAGGTTGTCGTAATTGTTGGTTGTTGATAAGAATCAAATGCAACAAAGCTACCACCACTTCCAAATGAGCTAAGATTACTCAATGTTTCATCTGTTAAAATTACCGTTCCAAATCGAGAACCCGCAACTATTTTACCATAAAAAGAAATATCTATATATGTTAAACTAGAAGCAACAGCAT
>JBFRWJ010000248.1:0-11402 GCA_051439525.1 Spirulina sp.
AATGCCCCCTACCTCCCCCAATTCGGGGGGACATTGAATGCCCCCTAAATCCCCCACTTCGGGGGGACTTTGAAATCTTGTTCCCCCCAACCTTGGGGGGCTAGGGGGGCTAGATTCAGTATTTTGGAGTTGATCTGGAGATGTGTGTACACCGTAGGGTTGAGAGGGGAGTTTGTCGATATTTTCTTGGTAGTAACGCGAATCTTTAATCGTGTCGTTTTCGTCGTAGTGCTTCTCTTCCCAAGGCGTAAACTCAACTTTAGTAAAGAAGCCTTTGGGCGTATCGACTCGAATCACTCGTTGCAGGGGATCGTAGTGCAGCACCGAAGATACGCCAAATCGATTCAGCGTGGGATGATCCACATACTCGTAAGTATTAATGTAGTAGGGTTCGTACTCCTGAACGGGGTTGCCTTTATTGTTATAAACTTTGCCCCCAGAACTCAACCAGCGCCAACTCGTTTCTCGTTCTTCTACACTCCCATCAGGCTTAACAGCAAATGCTTTTCCGGGTTCAACCCTCATTTTGGTTTGCAGTTCCCGCCCAAACCCATCGCTATAGGTAATGTGAGTTTGCACTCGCGCATCGGTAGGATAATCCTCAGCGACCAAATTAACCGCATGAGCAGGAATACCGTCATTTTTCCAAGCATCTAAATCGTAATAGAAGTAACTAGCAGCCCCTTGTAAGTAAGTTTGAGGAGTGGCGATCGCTTTTTCCAGATCAAACGCTTCTACAGGGCGATCGCTCAACGCAGCAAAACCCACTTGCTGCCCATTTTCCGCTCCGTAGTGGGACGATAAAATCACCATCCCCAAAGCATCAAATCTAACTTCCGAGATATTATCGTTAAAATCGCGAATTTTTTCAGGTGACAGGGTTTGGTAGTCGATCGCTTCAATGACTGTTTCGTTACCGATCGCATCGATAACCCTAACCGCTAACATATCGTAGCGATCGTATTCAACCTGGCTTACATTCTCAAACGGATCGGTGGTATTAGCAGGTAAATAAAAGCGATCCTTTCCTAAATAAGATTGAGTAAGTCCGGGATTCCACCAATAGTCGCTATCTAGCTCATATTTTCCTTGATTCTTCAGTAACTCGTCTAATTTCTGCTCTTCTAACCCCTCAGAAAATGCCGACTCGATCTGTTGCTTTGAAACAACTGCAAATTCACTGAGAGCGAGTAATTCTTGAGGACTGACTTGCCCTAACGGCAAAGGATTTTGTAGCGATTCATCCCAATATAAATGTCGCTCCCAACTCAGCAAATTACGATTCGCTTTGCCTAGTTCTTCGGCGATCGCTTCAAACTTAAAATATTCTTGTCCTTGAGGTAAGGAAAGGTCTTTCAGTTCGTAGCTTTTACTTTCTACAGGAACGCCCAACAACCAAACGTCCTTTTCTGCTTGATTGATAAAACGATTTTCTGTATAAGTTACTTTTAAACTAGCTTGCTCTGGAAGTTCCTCTCCAGTTAGCTGTCGCCGTCCGTAAGCGATCGCGCAATCCCGCAGAACATGACCGTATTCGTCAATTTCAATCGTAAAATTATGGGCAATACGCGGGTCTTCAGGATTGCGTTCGTAATCGTAAGACAGGCTTTCTCGTTCCCAAACGTAAAACACTGCGTTTTTATATTCTCCGGGTTGATTTTCGTCTAGAGGCTGCAACAGCTTGATGTTATAACCCCCTTCACTGACGCTGTAAGGATTTTCAGCTAACTCCGAACCGTCTAGTCCGTAAACTTCAGATCGCAAAACGATTGCTTTTAACGCCATGTGCGCTTGTCGAACTTCTTCATCGCTGGGTTTACGATCTCCCCAATCAAATTCCGGCTCGAACACTTGAGCCGCGCGATCGTCCCCTTGAAAATACTCCCCTTCGTACTGCTGGAATAAGGATGCTTTTTGCTGCCATGCCCCGGTGTGATACCAAGTCTTCGTCAGGATCGGCGGCACGTCAGTGGGTTTGGCATTAACAGACAGTGTTTCCGCATCTTGCCGTTCTACCCGACCAAAACCGCGAAACTCTCGTTCAATGCGATCGTAATAGCCGTGATGGTAGCGATAGGAACTCACTAACTTTGTATCAGAAATTGCATCGATCGCTTCCACCTTTTCCACGACCTGCACCGGAAACGGCAACTTCGTCACCCAAGGCGTTCCCTCCCGCTTATCTTGGAGGTAAAACTGCGTCGAACTGGTGTAGGTGATTTTCGAGATCGCCCCTAAATTGTTGTTAACTTCGTTTAACAAGTAAGGCTTTTGTTGACCGCAAAAATCGCAATACCAATGGCGCGGTTGGGGATGGTTTTTGCTAAACACCAAACCCGTCGTCCCGTTGCCCAAAACATCGGCAAAGTTAATTTGCTGTAAATTATCCCACTGACTCGGCAAAGAAACGGTAAGGGGTTCGCTAAAAGAATTGCCGCTTTGGTTGAACCAGATCTCGATGCGATCGCTGCTCGCATAAGCAATATCTGCCGTTCCCGACCCGTCAATATCCACCAAAAACAGTCGGGAGGCATCCATTCTCTCCCCAAAGCGCGGCGCATTAGCCAGCATCACTTTTTTGCCAAACCGCCCATATCCCAGATTCGGCCAGCATTCCACCGCCCCATTAGTAATTCGGACGAGATGCTGTTTCCCCGTGCCAAAGATATCGGCAAATTGTAGTGCTTCTTCCACATACCCCTGTTTAGGCATGGGCAGGTCATTTTCCCGTTGGCGCGTCAGGGGCATCCCGAAACCTTTTTCCCCTTTAGACGGATACACCCGCAGGCGATCGCCTTCCACCAAGAGAATATCTGCCAATCCATTCCCCGTTACATCTACCATTTGGTTGTCGGGATGGCGAAAGTCTGTGGGAAAGCCAGCAAAAGGCTGAAAACTCTGCCAAATATCGCCATCGGGATCGTACTGATAATAACCGCTAGCCCCTGGCGCACTCACCACCAACGCCATGCGACCATCCCTGGCAATATCCATTAAGGTCCGGTTGGTTTCTTGCAGATGGCGCTCAATGGGGAATTTCTGGAGTTGTTTGGGACGTGTATATTTGACTCCCCCATTCTTCCCCTTCCCCCTGCCTTCTGGTTGCCAATATAGGGTAGTCGCCTCATCGCTATAAAGAACCCCCGGAATGCCCTCCCCGTAGAGGTCAATCGACTGATAATTTGGAGGCAGGTTCAAACCGGGTAATGCGCGATCGCTTTCTTCGGCGATGGGCTCAAATTTATGTTCTCGAGGTTGATGTTTTTGAGGTGCAAAAGCCGTATAGCCAAACTCCACTGCTGGTAAACTTTTGCTTTCATACTTCCCTTGTTCGTGGCGATATCCAACGGACTCCACTGCCTTCAGCAACGTTACCGTCCGTGTTTCTTGGTAATCGAAATGCGTTGCACGAACGAGAACGGGGTTGTTGCCCAATTCTGCTTCAAAACGATGAAACATCAAAATATTGCGACACAACCTGTGAGTGCGGATTTCAAAACCAGCATGATAGGTCGAAAATGAATCTAAGCGATTTTTCCACCGAGCGACTGGAATGTACGGTGTTGCGTTCGTTGAACCAATCTCGTACTCGCCGTAGTCAAAGACCACTTCAAAATGCCAGTTTACTCCTTCGACATCTCGATCCTGGGATACGGGGCGATCGTTCCCATATTTAATGCGATCGATATATTGATTCGCCGTTTGCTTGTGGCTGGTCTCATAAACTGCATCAGAAATATTTTCTGAATTTTCTGACTTATATTGATAAATAATGTAATTTCCCTTAGCATCAAATGTCTCTTCTAAGAACCATTGAAAAACGCGGCTCGGATTATCTGGGTCGCAGATTCTCGCCCCTTCGGTTTTGCCAAAAAGACTGGTGATGTTATCTTTTGTGACCGTCCGCCAATAGGAGTCTCCGGAGTCGCGATCGCGCCACCGTTCGATTTGGGCAAATAACCCTTCCGTGCGGGGGCGGTAGGAGGTAATTTCCCAATTGTCTCGAGTGCGGCGATCGACGGGGACTAAATCCTCCGCAGCAGAGAGAAGAAAGATATCCGTCTCATCGTATTTCGGAACGGCTTTGGACGTTTTACGAGAAATATTAGGAATCGACAGACCCCACCCCAACCCAAAAATCCCGTTTCCCGAACCCGAACTATAATCAACACTTAATTGGGGTTCAAAACCTCGGCACGGTGATGTAGGAATCGGAACCGACAGGGCTGACGTCCCTGTAAACTCGTTAGCTTGAAACGTTTCGCCGATGCCCTGAATCGCTCCGCCGCCTTTGGGTAACGACAGTTGGGTTGTAGTTATCTTGCTATCTTTCATCATTCTGAAAACATGGACATTGTTATAGACTGCTTGATTTACACCTTGTTGAAAAAACATCTGAGATACTCCCGCTCGTTTATCCCAAATCCTTGGGATTTGCTGGGAGTCTCTTGAACTATCCCACTCAACTAGAGAGGGGACTTGATTTTTCTTTCTTAAAAGAATCCAATCAAACTCGGCGAAATAATTCCCTGATTTTTATAAGAGTAAATCATCTTATCGACAATAGTTATAATTTTAAGAAATTTGAATAAAGTATTTATCGTAGAATTTTCCAGAAGAGCAAATCGGAATAAGTGGATTTTTTTCCGTTCCAATTTATACCAAATTAGATGCGTTTACCCTGACTTTCCTATCGACAAGACAAGTCATAAAATCCTCCCACGCTTGACGCAAAGCTTACAAACAGGGAATCCTGCGCCTTATTGTTGAAGGGACGTTCAATGAAACGTCCCTTCAAGATTTCAATCTTTTGTTGTTTCAGTCCCCTTAAAGGTGAGATCGCGTCCGATTGAGTCTTATGTAAACCAACATTTAAATCATTAAGATGTAGTTTATACAACCGACATTTTCAACCGTTGCAACATTTGCTGTAATAACACCGCTTTTGTCAATCCCGAATCCGAAACGGTATCGAGAAAAACTTTACGATTGATGACGAGAATTTTAACGGCGATGTTAGAAACCACTTGTACGGTTGCTTGCGATCGCTGTCCCATCAGCATCGCAATTTCGCCAAAATAATCCCCTCGTTCGAGTCGATTGAGAACGACTTTGTGAGAAGTAGTTAACTCTTGAAAAACCTCAACGGTACCTTGAATAAGAATGTAAAACTCGGGGGCGCGATCGCCTTCATGTATAATAATTTCACCCGGTTGATAGGTGCGAACTTTAAAGTTAAAATTAGCGGCCAGCCGATTTAATTCTCGTTCGGTTAATTCGGACAATCCGAGGGCTGCTTCTTCGCTATATCCTCGCTTCAAATGCCCGTCTTCTAATTGAATGATGCGATCGGCAACGTGAAAGATTCGCTGGTCGTGGGTGACGATTAAAACCGCACTTCCTTGTTCTCGGGCGAGATTTTGAATGAGTTCGATCGCTTCTAAACCCGTTCTACTATCTAAAGCTGCTGTCGGTTCATCTGCTAATACTAAGGGGGGAGAATGAACCAAAGCACGAGCGATCGCGACGCGCTGTTTTTGTCCTCCCGATAGCTGTCTCGGATGGGCATTAAATTTATCCCCCAGTCCAACTTTAGCCAGAATTTCTCGACTCATTTTCCTCGCTTTGGTTGGCGAGAAATTGTCTTGCAACTCCAGAGAAACTTGCACGTTTTGTCCGACGGTCATAAAATCCAACAAATTAAAATGTTGGAAAACATAACCAATATAACGACGCAGTTTAAAGAGTTGGGTTTCTTGGATGCCAAATAATTCGCGATCGAAGATTTTTAAACTACCTTCTTGGACAGAACGCAAGCAGCCAATCAAAGACAATAACGTTGTTTTACCGGAGCCGGATTCTCCGGTCAGAAGCAGCGTTTCTCCCGATTGAATAGCTAAGTTTACATCAAATAAAACTTGCTTTCTGCGTCCGCCTTCTCGATAATAGTGGTTGAGGCGATCGATCTCAACGATATTGGTTTTAAAAGCGTTTGTGGTTAACATGAGTTTTAACTGAAAATTTCAACGGGATCGACCTCTTTAAGTTTTTGTACGGCAAAGCTCGCGGAAATCAAACAGATTATACAGGTTAATAACAAGACACTCAGTGCCGTACCGAATTGCATGACAATGGCCATGCTGGTTGATTTGGCAATAAAGTCATAGACTAATACAGACAAAATCAAACCCGGAATATATCCCAGAAATGCCAGTAAAAATGCCTCCTCTAAAACAATGGTAACTAGGGATTGATGGCTGTAACCAATTGCTTTTAGGGTAGCATATTCTGGTAGATGTTTGGAAACTTTTTGATAGAGTATTTGATACAAGATTACTATTCCGACTGCGATCGAGCCGATTAAGGCAAAGCGAAAGATAATCCCCATGGCCGTTCCGTGTTCGTAATAGTTTTTCACGTAAACGAGAAAATCGTCTTTAGAATAAACTTTGATATCTGGGGGTAAATAATTTTTGAGTTTTTCAATGGTTCGTGCAATATCTGCTTCTTCTTTCAGTTTGACAATCCCCAAGTCGATACTATCTTTATTGCGATGAAAAATTTGGGAAAATGTCGATTGACTCATAATCAAACTGGCATCAATTGTAGTATTTGCGCCGAGTTCAAATAATCCCCCAACTTGTATTTTTTGAAATAAGCGAGATCCGGGTACGGTAATTTCCGAAATTGCCGTACCATTCTCTTGAAATTCTCGGGTAATATAAGCTAGATTCGGTCGTGCTTTACGATCGAAGAGAACGACTTTTTCGGCTTTGAGTTTGTCGAGATTTTTCTGAATGCCGGGTAAAGCGATCGCGTTGGAGTTGAGGGGAATGCCTAACACCATAATGCCGCGATGAAACACGGTTTTATCTCGAGGATTCCGCCAAAAAACCATGCCTCGATAGATGGGAGTTACGGATTCAACTTCGGAGAAACTTTGGGTTTGATAGAGATGACGAGAAGAAAAGGTAAAAGTGGTGAGGAATTCTCTCGACCAAGTATTTAATAAAAAGATTTCGCCTTGAAAACTTTGAGGAAGTTGGATAAAACTATCTAAAAATGCAGAATAAAAGCCGATTTGCATGAAGAGTAAAACAACACTGAATGCAATACCAAAGATAGCAGCTAAGGTTTGGCTTTTCTGATGTTGGAGTTGCAGCCATGCAATGGGAATTTTCTGGCAATTAATTCTCAGTCGCTTAAACATTGATTTTATCTCCATCTTTTTATTTTGCAATATAAATCAGCATTACTCTGCGATCTCAATTTTGATTTCAACTTGCGAATTAATAAAATGAGTAACTTTTTGACTCGCTTCTGGATCGAGGCGAATTTTAACTTCAATAACCCGGACATCAATCTCTAAGGTTGGATCGTTATTGATGACATTTCTTCTACCAATTTGAGAGCCGATCGCTTCCACCGTCCCTTGGAGTTCTCCCGGGAAAATGTTACTCATCACCTTGGCTTTTTGACCGATGCGTACTCTAGCAATATCGGTTTCGTAGACTTCCGCGATCGCATACATTTGCTCGGTTTGAGCGAGTTCGACAATGCCGCCATTTCTAATCGTTTCTCCAGCAAACGTATTGATTTTTAAAACTTGACCGTCGATGGGAGAACGAATATAAGCTAAGGCTAAATCGGCTTCTGCGCGAGAAACTAACGCGATCGCGCGTTCGAGTTCCGTGCGTGCGATGCGAATGTCCCCGGGACGCACTTCTCGCAATTGATCGAGGATTGCTTTGGCTTCTAGGATTTGTTCTGGAAAAGCCGCATTAATTTTGTATAAAACTGCTTTGGCTGCATCGAGTTGTTCTTCAAAGGCTTCGAGTTGCAAGCGACTTTGATTTAAATAGTCCCGAGGAATTGCTCCATCTTCGGCTAAGGGAACTAAAAGATCGAACTCATTCCTAACGCGATTGACTTCTGCTTCTAAGCGATCGATTTGTGACTGTTGGATAGCAACTTCGCCGCGAAATTGTGCTTCTAAATTCGCAATTCTCGCCTCTTGTGCGGCAATTTGACCTTGCTTGGCATCTCCTCTTTGCACCCGATCTAATCTGGCTTGCACCAATTTAGCCTCAATTTTAGCCTGTTCGAGAGCGGCTTGCAATTGGGTAATATTTTCGAGAATGGCGAGAGTTTGTCCGCGTTTGATGCGATCGCCTTCTTCGACAAAAAGTCTGGCCACCCGCGCATTCGGAAAAGCCGAAGAACCCGAGAGGGTAATAATTTTATCTTTGGGTTGGATTCGTCCTAACGCCGAGATCGTTTCTTCGGGTACGATAGTCGATACCGAATTGGCCGAACTTTGTTCGACGGGTTCGCGCAATCCCGATCGCGACAATAAATAAATTGGCACACCCGCGATCGCTAATATGAAAATCGCAACTAAGGGAGTTGTCCATCGGGATTTTAATTTCATGGGGAGATGCAAACTGTTCAATGGATGAGTGGTTATCCTATTAATGACTACAGGGAATCGTGTAAGGTTTCTGCTAGGGAACGAGGGTGCCACCCCAATTGTTGACCTGCTTTACTGCTATCAATGCGAACGCAGCGATCGTAAAGATAATGGACTCGTTCTTTACTAATGGGAGGATTCCATGCCAATAATCGTCCGATGGGATCGAGAAGATTGCCGATGATTCTGACTAAAAATTCCGGCAGGTCTTTGGGGGTCGGAATGCCCGTTTTTTGACCGAGTAAGGCGAACATTTCTCGAGTTTTGAGTTCTCCTGCGGAAATAATATAATGTTCTCCCGGTTGGCTCTTTTTTGCGGCTAAAATCATGGCTTCTGCCAGATCGTCGACGTGGACGATCCCCGTGATGCGATCGCCTCCCACCCAAAATTTTAACTTCCCGCGAGCGAAAAGTTGAATGACCGGGCCGAAATGGGGGTCGTCGGGTCCGAAAATTCCTGCCGGCATCACGCTAACCCCGGGTAACCCTTGCCGGCAAAATTCATCCACTAATTGTTGTGCCTGATATTTCGTGCGATCGTAGGCCGAGGAAAAATTCCGTTGCTGTCGTTGAAAGGTTTCATCAACGATGCGACCTCCCGTATCGCCATACACCCCGATCGTGCTGCAATAGACCATCTTTGAGATTCCCGATGCTTGAGACACCTCCAAAATAGCACGAGTGCCTTCAACATTAACCCGTTCCATTTTGGCAGCATCCACCAGTCCCAATTCCACATAAGCGGCCAGGTGAAAGACGACATCCACATCCTCAATCGCTTTTTGCAAAACCTCGCGATCGCAAATATCTCCATAAACGAGTTCGAGATCGCAATCTTCCAAACGCGATAAATCACTGGATTGACGAACCAAACCCTTGACTTCATAACCGCGATCGCGCAACATTTTCACTAAATGCGATCCCGTAAATCCATTGGCTCCCGTGACGAATGCTTTCATAATTCTTTCTCATAAACTCGATAAGTTTTATAGATCTTTGCTCCCGTCGCTTCGATAATTTTACGCGAAGGTAAATTATCTTCCCAAACCCAAGAGAGTTCCGACCAGACGTAAGGATTTTTCTTTTGGATTCCTCCTTTCCTGCCCAAATAAATTAATCCTAAAGATACCATTTTGCGACGATATTCGGGCAAGGCACCAATCGCTAGGGTGCGAGTTGTCTTAATTTTGCGGCGATACCAAAGAAACTTGAGAATTCCCCATAAGTTCAGCCTGCCATTGACGTGTTTGAGGGCAATATTATAATCGGGCAAACACATAAACAAACCCACCATTTTCCCTTTATCTTCGGCAATGATAAAAATATCGGGATCTGCCAATTGTTGCAAATCTTTGGCTTCTGCCATAAACTCATCCTCCGTGCGGGACGAAGAGCTCCAATTATTGGTAAAAGCCGTGGTAAACAGATGATAGAGACCGCGAACGTCCTCCTCGAATTCTTTTCCTTTCACCCGCAGATTGCGGAAGGTGATGCCAGATTTACAAGCAATCTTGTAGCCTTTTTCGTATTTATAATCTAACGGTTTGTCGAGGGGTAATTCGTAAGCATAAGCATCCTTAGCCTTCTGCCAACCCGCTTTTTCGATAAATTCGGGATAATAGCGAGGATTGTAGGGCATCATCATCACCGGAGGCGAGTCGAACCCATCCACCAAGAATAAGCAATTATTATGAGTAGACAGATCGATCGGTCCTCGGGCAACCGTCATGCCGCGATCGCGCAACCACTGACAAGCCGTATCGAAGAGCGATCGCGCCACCTCTAAATCTTCAACGCATTCAAAATAACCCACTAAGCCGACTTTTTTTTCCTCGCGATCGAGCAAGCGCCGATTAATCGCTGCTACAATACGTCCTAACGGTTCTCCCGACGGGTTCGAGAGGGCGATAAATGCCTGTAATTCTCCGTATTGTGCAAAAGAATTACCCTCGCCTAACTGTTTGGCAATACTCTCTCGAAGGGGGGTCACCCAATGGGGGTCATTGCGATAAACGATCTCGGGAACATCGAGAAAAATCTTTCGTTCTGTAGAGGTATTAACGGGCTTAATCTGAAATTGATTGGGAGTCATTCGTTTGCATGATGAGTAATTTTTTATCGATGGAAAATTTTTCTCATATTAATCTACTATGTTATTGCTCCTGTTAAAATGTTTAAATTTCAAAATCGGAATATTTTCTTTATGAAAAAGTTACGAGTTTTACTCATATATCCGCTCTTCCCCAAATCTTTTTGGTCTTTTGACAAGGCGGTAGAACTCATTGGTCGCAAAGTCTCCCTTCCTCCCCTCGGGTTAATTACGGTCGCGGCTATTTTACCGCAAACTTGGGAATTCCGTCTCGTCGATCGCAATGTTTGTGCGGAAACCGAGGCAGACTGGGAATGGGCGGATTTAGTGCTGCTTTCGGGGATGATCGTCCAGAGTGCGGATATGCTGCACCTCATTCGCGAGGCCAAACGGCGAGGTAAACTCGTAGCTGCGGGGGGACCCTACGTGACTTCTACTCCCGAATACGCGCAGGACGCGGGAATTGACTTTCTGATTTTGGATGAAGGAGAGATCTCCCTCCCCCTGTTTGTGGACGCCTTAGAAAGAGGAGAAACTTCGGGGATTTTCCGCGCCAATGGGGATAAACCCGACGTGACGAAAACCCCGATTCCGCGTTACGATCTGTTGGATTTGAGTGCTTATACGGATATGTCGGTACAGTTTTCCCGAGGCTGTCCCTTCCAATGCGAATTTTGCGATATTATCGTTCTATATGGACGCAAGCCCAGAACTAAAACTCCCGCACAATTGCTAGCAGAGTTGCAAACCCTTTACGATCTGGGTTGGCGGCGGCTGGTTTTTGTGGTAGATGATAATTTTATCGGCAACAAACGCAATGTGAAGTCTGTCTCTTATACACAT
>JBFRWJ010000249.1:0-17943 GCA_051439525.1 Spirulina sp.
CTTCAATCTTTATTCCTTTCATCCTAGCTTATACGATTATCAGTTGGTTTTTGACTTTTTCCGTCAAGTTCAAGGACGGGCTGATATCAAACTGGACACTCGACTCCCATATCAGTTTATAGGCAGTGATTTGGACTTCAGTAAAATCCGGACAATAGCATTAGGCATCGATCTGCGTAAAGAATTCAATCGCTCGCGGTTAAAATTTTGGGTTGTCCCTACCAATTACTCTGAAAAACTGGAAATGGCCATTTCACTTTGCGAACCGAATGAAGAAGAATTAAAAACATTATTGCTGACTAAAAATGCGTTAAGCGTGGGATTCGATATTTTCCTCCACGGTCATACCGATATTGAAGTGTATCTTACCCTTCATGCCGAACAATTCCAACAAGTTGATGTTTGGCAGCAATTAACACAACTGTTATCGCCACCAGCACTGAAGCTCTTAGAAGAGTGTTGGTTACTGATTATTGGTTTTTCCAAAGCTAATCCAGAAAAAGCGATTTATTATGCTCCTTATAATCCCAATGATTTTGTTGCTAATCTGGGTAATGATATGGCCAACCGAGTTTATGCTAGCTATCGCGCCCATCCTTTACCCATGCAGCACATTATTGTTGCGTTACGAGAAAGCGAAATTCTTTCTGGAACAATACAAAATTTGAATTTGTACTCCTCCGAACAAGTTTACTTCAAACATCCGAGTGGCATAACAAAATCGAGAGCAGCGTTAACTTAGATATGAGGAATAAAGAAACAATGATTTCTGAAGATAGAATGTCAATCGATCGCAATTCCAACTTATACCATATTGCTCAGCACAAGCGCATTTTTGAGGTTGAGGAGTTTTTGTATCCACTCCCTATCTTTGAGAATTTTGTTCGACAAGCAGCTAACTGGGAATTAGAATGTTCTTGTAAAATTCAAGGAGATTATTTGTATCCCGCTCGATTCAATCTTTCTCGCTTTCGACCTCAATTTCGGGATTATCAGTTAGCTTGGAACTTTTTCCGTCAAGTTGAAAGTAGGGTTGGTGTCAAACTGAACGAGCAGCTTTTGAGTCAGTTTGTCGGTAGTGATTTTGACTTTAGCAAAATACAACAAATTTTGTTAGGGGTCGATCTGCGACAAGAAATTGATCGCTCTCGATTAAAATTTTGGTTTGTTTTTTCCGATTATCCTCAGAAACTGGCAACAGCCATTACACTGTGTGAACCCCATGAAACCATACAAAAGCTACTCGTCGAGGGTATCGTTATTGTTGGATTCGATCTGTTCCTCAATGGTCGCAGCGAAATTGAGGTTTATCCGAGAATCAGTGCCGAACAATTCCAACAAATTGATATTCAAAGGCAACTGACAACGGTCTTATCTCGTCCCGCTCTCAAACTTTTAGAGAATTGTGGGGCTTTGGGTGTTGGCTTTTCGCGAGCAAACCGAGAAAAAGTGCTTTATTACCGCACTCGCGATGCTAATAATTTTATCGCAAATCTGAGCAACGATATCGCGAATCGCGTTCATGCTTACTATCGCCAACAACCCGTACATGGTACTATTATTGGCTTACAAGAAAGTGAAATTCTTTCAGGATCGATACAGAACATAAATTTATACTACCACATGAGAGAAAATTCCCGTTGACCCAAGGGAATTATTCTTGCAGCAGAGAGCCCAACATAAATTCACCAACAGAGGCTTCCTCATAATAATTAATTCCCGCGGCCGCAGCGAATAAGTCGCTATTCCCCGCCCCTAATGCAGAGGGAGCTAAATTCATACTGGTCGCAACGAGATATAAATTTTGATACATCACGCCAACATGCTTTAAAATTGTGGCATAAGCCATCCCTCTATATTTCCAGAAAATCCGTCCGAAACGTGCGGTTATAACCAGCAAAACTTGAGGCTTAACTTTTTGTCCGTTCGCCAGCCAAGCCTCGAGGATGAGCGCTTCGACTTCTGGAGTCCATTGAGAAATCGAACACAGTAATCCCTCTAAAGGATTATATTGGTAAAGTCCGGGTTCGAGTCCTTGGCAGTGACGGATGACCGGATAGATCTCGAGTTCGTAAATCGCACCGCCACTGGGATAGGGACGTTGACTCGTTTCTCCCATTTCCGTGTCCGAGACTTTTTTGACCCGGGCGCAGCGATAGAGAAGTTCTCCGAGTTGTTGAACGGTAATCGGATTGTCTTCGTCGTACTCCCGTACCGATCGCCGTTTTTCTAAAACTTGAGTTAAGGGAATATCATTTTGTTTGAGGCGATCGAGATCGGGAGTGGAGAAAGCGATCGTGTTATCTCCCATAAGGGATTTGATCGCGGGAAGGGGAGGAATTCGCTCCTTGAAAGGAAAAGTACCACCAAGAGGATAATCGTGTCTGCCGTTACGACTGCGACTGTGAAAAAGAAGATCGTGGAATTCCCAAAACACGAGGGGGGATTCTTCCGTATTGCAAGAGAGCATTTGGGTGGCAAAAAGCAGTTCGACGAATTGTTTGCCTGTTGTTTCTGAAAGATTGGCAATATCGGCGATGAGTTCCTTCAACGCGTGCGGTTGGGCGAGTTTAGCAAGGAGAGCGGTACTGCGCCAATCGGTGAGGATAATTTTACTCTGGGAGAGAGGAGATTCGAGGAGCATTTGTCCCTCGTGCTGTCTTAAGTATGTGAAGCGAGAGAGACTGAAAGTGTTGTTTTGCCAGTCGATGTTGTACTGTAAGAAGCGGTAATTTCCTGACATCGGGATGGCTTTGGCAAAGGACGGGATCTCGTGGCAGAGCCAACCGAGTTCCGTGAGTCTTTCAAGGTAAGCATCAAAGAGTTCGGCGCTTTTTGTTCCGTCGATCGCGTTAATTTCTTCTTTGAGTCCCTCACGAGTTTTTTGTCCTTCGATCAGATCGTGGAGTGCTTTTTGTAGTCCGGGTTTGGGATTATGGAAAATCAGGTTGCGGGTGGGAGCTTGCAACAGCCAATCAGGGTCTTGATAAGTGAGAGTTATTTCTTCTCTGAAGGAAAGCGTAAAAGTCATTCTCGTGAAGAGCAAGAAGTTTGCCAAACAAAATATGAGGACAAAAAAAGGGAGCAAGCACTTTGCTCCCACGACAAATTCATCAGAGTAGTGAAGTGGGAGAGTTACTCTGCGTTATCTCCAGCAAAGGGCTTACCTTCCCAATTTAAGGAATGGGAGGCAGTGAGGTTATTGCCGACACCATTCCAACCTTGGGTTAAGGTTTCCTCTGACAATCCTTCAATCGAAGGCTTAGTGATGGAAGGACGAGCAACGGGCTTTTGTTGTTTGGGGTTGAGGTCTTTCTTATCCATGTTGATTTGCTCCTACATTTAGGGCTAAAGAATTTTGCTGTTAGAGTAACACATTTTCGTAGTAATGTTGGTTAAGTTTTTTGTGAAGGCAGGAGAAGCAGTGAGTAGAGCGTTGCGAAAATCTAGAAAATATTGTTTCCGAGGAGGCCATATTTATGATAAGCTCGTGGTATTTTCGAGCAATAATAGAGATAGAGCTTCTAGATTAATGCGAGGTTTGAGATGAGATTGCCCAAACAAGTTCCTCCCGTCAAACGTCCCGATCTTATTCAACCCCACCATGCTGTTGATGTCATCAACGGTCGAGGCGATGACCTCTTAAGGATTCGCATGGATTTAACCCACGGCGCAAATTACAACGATCCCGCTCCTTTTCACTATCCTGACTATGGCTATTTGAAATCGTCAGGATGGAGCGATCGCAGCGATCGCTAGGATGGGGGAAGCGATCGAAAGAAACGGATAGCAAGCAAAAGATAGCGAGTAAAGACACTTGTTGTCGATCTGAGTCAGAAATTTGCCCTCGACAATAATCCCCATATCCCAACACTTTTTGTAATTATTCACCCACTCTTGAAAAATCATGCCAGAGCAAGACCCCCAAAGTCGGACTGCAAGCCGCCGAAAAAAAAGTCAAACCCAACCTCAAACAGAAGTCTCCGAGACTTCTCAATCTCCTTCTAGTCAACCCAAAAAAAATCCGGTTTCTCTAACCGAAGAACCCAAAAAATCGATACCTGAAGAACCCAAAAAATCGATCTTGCTCGCCACGGGATTGGAAAACTATGCCTACTGGAAAGCACGGTATAAAAACCATAAAAGACAGGACTCCTCACCTTTTCGTCGGGGTCGAATTTGATCTTGAGAGAGAGCGGCGCATTGGTGGGAATTATGCTGGATTCTCTCCCCGCCGCGAAACGAGCGGGGATTGCCCTAAAGTAACGTTAACAACCCAACGGATTTAGGAATAGATCGATCGCCCCTATCCCTCATGAAAACACTAAAAATTAAACCCCATTTCCGCGTCGAAATCATTGAACCCAAGCAAGTCTATCTTCTTGCCGAAAATGCCACCCATGCTCTCACAGGAGAATTCTACTGTCATCTCATTCCCCGCCTCAACGGGAAAAACACCATAGCCGCTATTTGTCAGCAACTCGCCGATTGGGGAACCCCCGAGCAAATTACCGAAATCGTCGATCGCCTCCAGGCTAAAGGTTACATCACCGAAGCCGTTCCCGAATTCCCGGAAGCGGTAGAGGCTTTCTGGAGTTTGCTGGGAGTCGAACCTCACATTGCTTACCAAGCATTGCAAGAAACGACAGTTTATTTAACAGCCCTTGCCAACCTCGATATCCAACTTCTAGCTGCAAACCTAGCAGCAGTTGGCATAAGAACCCGATCCTGGCATGGGAAACCGGAAGAATTTCCTCTCCAATCTCTCCTCGTAGTTCTCACCGATGACTACCTCCAACCCGAACTCGCCCAAATCAATCAAATTGCCATTGCTCACAAAAAACCTTGGTTGCTGGCCAAACCTGTGGGGGGCTTGCTCTGGTTCGGGCCTTGGTTCCAACCGGGACAAACTGGATGCTGGCAGTGCCTTGCCCATCGCTTGCGGGGCAATCGAGAAGTTGAAGCCTTCGTCCTCAAACAACAAGTCCTGAAAAATCAAGAGTTAAGCGTCAAATCTATCGAACAAAAATTAGGAGAAGAAACGCGATGCTTGCCCACCTCTAACGCTTGCTTACCTTCTACACAACAAGCTGCCATGGGACTTCTCACGAACGAGATCGCCAAAGCGATCGCCTGCCAAAATCGCGATCGCTTTCAAAGTGAGAATGAGCACTCACTCACGCTGAAAGGGAAAGTCATTACCCTCAATCAAACCAATCTCGCGACAGAAACCCATTACCTTTTTCATCGCCCTCAATGTCCGGTTTGTGGCGATCCCGGTCTGATGAGTCAACAGGGATTTCAACCCATCATCCTCAATAGCCGCAAAAAACAGTTTACCCACGATGGCGGTCATCGCGCCGTTTCCCCCGAGCAAACCCTCAAACGCTACGAACATCTCATTAGTCCCATCACGGGCGTTGTTAATACCTTAATTCGCGCCTCCGATCCCAATCATTCTTTAGTGCATAATTACCATGCCGTCCACGGTTACGGTTCGGCGGTGACCGACCTCAACCGCCTGCGCCGCATCCTCGGTCACAAAAGTGGGGGTAAAGGGAAAACCGACCACCAAGCAAAAGCTAGTGGTTTTTGTGAAGCGATCGAGCGTTATTCCCAGATCTTTCATGGCGACGAACCTCGTATCTCTTCAACCTTTGACGATTTGGAAAACAAGGCCATTCATCCCCATCGGATTATTCATTTTAGTGAAAAACAGTATGCCAACAGATCGACCTTAAATCAAGAAAGCCTTTCTCACAACTGGATTCCCCTTCCGTTTGACAATCGTTGGGAAATTGAATGGACGCCAATTTGGTCATTAGTCGAACAAACCCATAAATATCTTCCTACTGCCTTTTGTTACTACAATTACACCCTTCCGCGAGAGCGAGAATTTTTCTATGCCGACTCCAACGGCAATGCGGCGGGGAATACTCTGGAAGAGGCTATCTTACAAGGCTTAATGGAATTAATCGAACGCGATAGCGTTGCGATTTGGTGGTACAACTCCTTGCCGCGTCCGGGGGTGGATCTGGCGAGTTTTGACGACCCTTATTTACTTGACTTACAGGAATTTTATCGCCGTAAAAATCGGGACTTGTGGGTGTTAGATATTTCCACCGATTTAGAAATTCCTGCCTTTGCCGCCCTATCTGCGCGTCGCGATCGCCAACAAGAACGCATTATTGCTGGATTTGGCGCTCATCTCGATCCTCACATCGCGATTTTGCGTGCCGTAACCGAGATGAATCAATTGGGATCTTACATTGATGATGTCGATTCTGCTCGAGCGGGAGCGGTTGAAGTATGGATAAAACACAACCTCAATCGCCAAACCCACCCTTATCTTGCTCCCGCGCCCCAACTGTCCTTAAAGTGTTGCGAGGATTATCAACAACGATGGAGCGACGACATCTATGAAGATGTCAGAACTTGCGTGGATATTGTGAAGACTGCCGGCATGGAAACCTTTGTTTTAGACCAAACCCGTCCCGATATCGGTTTAAACGCAGTCAAGGTGATCGTACCGGAGTTACGCCACTTTTGGAGACGATTGGCACCGGGGCGACTGTACGATGTTCCCCTAAAAATGGGTTTATTTTCCGAACCGCTAAAGGAAGAAGAATTAAACCCCATTCCGATGATCTTGTGAGTGATTGCAATAATTCTTTTCATTTATCAGGCATCATTCTCTTGTAACCTACAGACATATATTGCCGATCCATCCCCCTCCGAACTTTTCGCTCCAGAATCATGCCCAATCTTGTTGACATTCCCGGTTTCTGCGAACTGCAAACTCTCACCCAAGGCGATCCTCGTATTACGATCGCCGTTCTCGATGGGGTGGTGGATTTACAACGAACCTGCTTTGAGGGGGCAAATCTCAGTCAAATACAACCATTTTGGTCGGAGGAAGTGGCAATCCCCCCCCAATCCCTCGATATTTTTCGCGAGCTCCATCAACTCGATGACTTTGACGAGCAAAAAATGGAAAAACTCGCAGCAGCCATTCCCGACGAACGCATTCGCCACCGCTTATTTAGCGATTTTCACGCCACCCACGTCTCCAGTATCATTTTTGGACAGCCCAACTCTGCTGTAGAAGGGATTGCCTTCAACTGTCGGGGGATTAATATTCCCATCGAAACGGACGGCGAGAACTTTATCAACCCCCTCAACCTCGTTCGTGCCTTCAACCACGCGATCGAATTAGGCGCTCACATCATTCACTGCGCTGCCTGTCACCCGACCCAGTCCGGAGTCGCTCACGAACTCCTCGAAAAGAGCGTCAGCCAAGCGCAAGCGAATAATATCCTTGTGGTTGCACCGGCGGGCAACGATGGGGGAGAATGTTGGTGCATTCCGGCTGTCTTAGAAAATGTTCTCACCGTTGGCGCGTATAAAGAGAACGGCCAGCCGACAAAGTACGGCAACTTTGGCGGACGGTACCAAAAACAGGGCATTCTCGCGCCTGGGGAAAATATTTTAGGGGCGCAACTGGGAACAGACGAACCCATTCGCAAAAGAGGAACCAGTTGCGCTGCCCCCATCGTTACAGGAGTCGCCGCATTATTGATGAGCCTGCAATTAAAGCAGGGAGCCGCCCCGGATGCGGAGGCCGTTCGTGCTGCCATTACGAATAGCGCCATTCCCTGCGATCGCGAAGAAGTCGAAGAGCCAGAGCGCTGCTTGCTCGGGAAACTTAATATTGCAGGGGCGTTTGCCTCGATCGCTGGAGAACCTTTAACCGCCTTAGAAGTGTCGGCATCGGGAGAAATTGCCGATCCGGTCAAGAGCGAGGAAACAGAAAGCGAAATTTATATCTTTGCCGATTCTCAGGGGACTATCAAAAGTTCTCGGGCAAAAACTTTAGAAGAACAACAAACCCTGTTTTCACCGGCTTTAGCCTCTCGATCCGCTCGCATTTCTCCCGCTCCCTCGCTTCTATCCCTCTCTCAGACCCCGGACATCCCTACGACTGTCTTGCCCGGACGACGATTCGGTCTCGTTTATGCCCTCGGAATCTTGGGCTACGATTTGGGAACTGAGGCGCGGCGAGATTCCTTCAAACAGCTCATGCCTCCTGTCAACATCGACGGTTTGCAATTTCCTGCCAATCCTGACGATGCCCGCCAAATGGTGGACTATCTCGACGAATCTCTTTTTGAGGCTAAATCTCTTATTTGGACGTTAAACCTCGAATTCACGCCGATCTATGCGATCGAACCCATTGGTGCTTTTGCCGATGATGCCTACGAAACACTCTTACAGTTACTCGATAGCGAGATTCTGCCTAAAGACGATCCTCACCACATCGAGATCGTGAGTATTGCCGGACGGCTCACTAAAAAAACAAAAAAACTCTTCTCCGGACAGATATTACCTGTTGTCGAGATATACAGTTCTCGCGGAATATATGGCTGGACGATCGACTCTTTAATCGAAAATGCTCTGAGTGCAGTGCGCGACGAGAGAGAAGATGACAACGAAAGAGCCATGCGCCGTTCTCTGAAAAATTTCCTTCAGAGGGTTTATTACGATTTGCGTAACTTGGGGCAAACCGATCGCGATCGCGCTCTCAATTTTGCAGCGACCAATGCTTTCCAAGCTGCTGACACGATTGCGGATGCTCTTGCCATTGGGATGGAACTTCACAGCATTGAAGTTGAGAAAAGTCCTTTCTGCCGCTACAACAGCAATTGCTGGGACGTTAAATTAAAATTCTTCGATCCCGATCGGAGCCGTCGCGCCAAAAGAGTATTTCGGTTTACGATCGATGTTGTCGATCTCATGCCTGTAACTTTAGGTGAGGTACGTTCTTGGGCAGTTCCCAAATAATTCAGTGATGGGAGGATGAGGTTGGGGGATGGCGAGGAAGCCTCGCCATATCCACTCGCTATATCCAACCGACCTGTTGCGAATTGCCAATTGAGATTATTCTTTAGGGGAGCGATTGGCTTTTTGAATCGGCTTGGGAGCATCTCCTTTTGCCACTCTTGGCGCTCCGTCTCTCGGCTTTTGAAACTTCTTGTAAGGTTTGCCTTTAGTAAATCGTTTCTTCCGCTTTTTGAAGACTTCCCCGAGATTGTGCGCTTCTTGGATCGTCAAATCCGATCCTTGGCGAAGGACGTGAATATCCCAAAAATGTCCCAAGACTCTGCCTCCCACCAGTATTCCTTTGAGATTCAGCTTAAAGTATTTTTTCTTGTCCGATTCTTTACGGGGCGTTTGAGAAATTTTAATGATTATGCTTTCTTCTTCTTGAGCATAAAAAATTGCTTCTCCTCGAACCGAAAAATAGCCATCTTCTAAAGGCACAAAACCATTCGCCGTTTGGTTAGGATCTTCGGGATCGGCTTCCTCTTCATGGGTTTCGAGAGTTTCGGGGTGCAGCAATTCGGGTTCCCAAACTCCGGTAATTTGGACGTGTAGCATATCATCTTTTTGTCGCGTGCGGGGATAAACGACCCAAAGATGAGATTCCTCCAAATTCAAGTGATTTTTAATTAAGCTGATGGTGCGTCCCAGCAAAACGGCATCGATTTCTGTCCCATCTTCACTCAAAAGAATTCCTCGAGTCAATTGTTCGTCGGCGGGCTTATACCAACCGCGAACTAAGCCGATCGCTCGATATTGTCTCGGTTCGCTGGGAGGGGGAATGGGTTGTTTGCGCGGACTTCTGGTAGAAGCAGGGTCTGGTGTTTCCACGGCAGCGTTCGCGGAAAGGGGTTGAGTGTTGTTGTTCATTTCAGTGCTATTATCGGCACGGGGGGGCAAATTAGACACGATAGATGGCGATAATGATTGGCGATCGGATAACCCGCGCGCTCCGGCAGACGGATTCGCGACAATAGATTTCCGAACTTCTTGAGAAAGCGGCATAATTCACTCCTCACTGGGAATAAGCATTCTACCCTGACAGGCAAATGTTGGTACAGACTGATGAATCCCTCTCCAGTTCCCGAGCGGATGAGTTCCAACCCGATAGAAGTTCGTTAGGTTATCAGTCTGCTTATTGTACTCAATGCAGGGGCTTTCAGGGTATATCCGTATAATTTTGTAGAAATCTTTTCATTGAACAATTCTCAATTCTCAATGGGGGAATTTTCGGGAGATTGAGCGAGCGATCGCTTTTCTCCACCCGGAAATTGGGGGACGGCGATCGCCCTCTCTCCGATTAGGGTACAATTGTTTAGCAATCTTGTTGGGAGGAGCATTAAGATGTCCGTCGAATTAACCCGCGAGCCACAATCCCAAACCAACCGCGAACCAACTGAGGAGGCGATCTGGACTCCGATACTTTTTTGCGAACTAACGCTAACAATGCACTCTGAAAGACAATCTTTCAGAGAGGGCGTATCGACCAAAGCACGGAGAAAAATTCCCCGTGCTCCATTTAAGTCTCGATCCATTTAATCCCAATTCTTGGCAGGGATGGCAATGAAGAGGAAGCTATGAGGCGTTAGAAGCAGATGAAAGAGGGTGGTTGTGTTGCAAATCTCTGGTTGGGAACTTGGGAGGAGGTTATTCGACGAGAACGAGCCACATGGTTGCGATTTTATGATGTCGAGGGAAATGTAGTTCTTTGACCTAAAGAACTGGCAGAACAAGCGGAGGCCAATTTACAAGAAACTCAAGCTAATTTACAAGAAACTCAAGCTAATTTAGACCGAGAGCGACAAATTCGTTTGGACGCGATTTCTCGTTTGCGAGAAGCCGGAATGAGTGTAGAGGAAATTGCTGAGATTTTGTCTTTTTCCGTGGAGGAAGTCCGGTTATCCATACAGGATGAGTGAATTTTCAGAGAATCAGGCGATCGCGCGGGCTGGGAGTTGGGATACAAGGCAGTATAGGCGTTACCGGAGTAGGACAAGAAAATCGCGATTTTCTTAATTTTTGCGCTTGCTTTCTTGCCCGAACTCTTGTAAAGTAATAAAGTAAATCTTTACAGAGAGTTTGAGCAGAGTCAAAGATTATTTCTTGTTTAACACCTTCTCAATCGGGCGCAGCAGACTTGAGATAATGCAAACTCTTCCGAATCAAACCCTCCAACCAATTCTCCATACACCAATTCTCCATACACCAATTCTCTACATAATGGAGGCAGATTGCTATGAAAATTGCAGTCGCTAGTCAAAACAAAACCAGCATTGCAGACCATACCGGACAATGTCTGAACTTCTGGATTTACGAAGTCAATGCTACTGAAATTTTGGGGAAAGAGCTTTTAGAGTTACCCCAAGGACAATCGTTCCACGATACTTGCCGCAACGATCCCCATTCTCTCGATAATGTTGGCATTTTGATTGCCAAGACAATCGGACAGGGATTGAGAACTAAACTCGAACAACGGAGCATTGAAGGGATTGCCACCCCCGAAAGCGATCCCGATCGCGCCGTTCGTGCTTATCTCGATGGTTCTCTCGTAAAAGCAGCCCCTACAGCCAATGAGTCGGAATGCGAACATTACGTCGCAGGAAGCACTTAACATGAAAAAGGCGGACAGCACCGACATCGGCACAGAGCGAGTAGGGCGCAAACCGTTTAACGCTGTTTTTGAGGCTATCCTTTTGGGTTGTCTCAAAACGTAACAGAATCCCGATTTGGCCAGAATTCCGGATGGGTTTGAGAGGCGATCGCGAGTTTAAGGGAGGAAACAAAGCGCGATCGCCTCTCTTCATCAAAGCTCGAAAAAATAGATAACGGGGAAGAGAATGCTAGCAAGAACTGACTTGAGTTACTGTGCCAGAGCCGGTAAATTTGCCAGAATCAAAGCCAGTATTGTTGCTGGGTACGCTATCGAGACCGACAAAACTTATTGTTCCCATAACAAAAGTAAAGGTAATATCATCGCTCGCAGCGAGATTGTTGAGGGTATTTCCTGTAAAACTAGCAATACAAGTATTGCTAGTTGCCATCGTGCTGATAATGGCTAAACCTACAGCAGACGTGCCAGAAGTTGTAAAGCTATTATTATTAATATTCAAATTGGTTGCCGTTCCTCCCGGCGAGAAAACGACCACACCATGTCCGTCAGTATTGGTTGAATTTGTCGTGTTGTCAGAAATGAAGATGTTATCGGTTATTCCTGCTGTCGCGAAAGCAATAATACCAGCAGCATTTATTCCAGTGGTCGAGATTGTATTTCCTGATATTGTGACATTGCTTATTGTTCCGCCGCTATTGTTCAAAACTATACCGCTATCGCTGTTCCCGCTCTGAGTATTTGCAATCGTATTGTTAGAGAGAGTGATATTGCTAGAAGTTTCTCCTATATTGGATAAAACAACAATACCCACGCCACTCGCACCAAAAGCTGAGATTTGATTCTCTTCCACTGTAAAACCGCTCGCCCCTGCCGCTCCAACACCCGATACTCCAGTTGTAGCGGGTTGAATATCAAATCCTGATAGCACCGAATTACTGCCCATTTCTATCAGTGCCGCTCCTCCCGTTCCCCCCAGAGCGTTTGTGGCAACCGTGCCGTTGATGAGGGGAAGCGTTCCCGTACCCGATCCCGGTAACTGCGTACTGAATGTTTCTGTCCCACCTAACGTCGTGGTAACTTGATAATCGATCGAGCGAGTCAAGGCTGTCGAAAGAACCTGCACGTCAGAGGGAATGGTAAATCCATCCATCCCCGGATTGGTTCCTGCATCCACATAAACGATATCATTACTTTGAGCGATCGCAACGGCATCCGTAACCTGACCGAAAGGACTTTCCACCGTTCCCGAGCCTCCCGTTGCCCCTCCCGTTACGTGAACGAACCGCCATGCTTGCCCGGTTGACGGATTAATCGCCACCACATTATCCTCTTGATTGGTGGTGGTTGAAAATTCTGTTTGGCGATCGATCGCGATGATTTCTTGGCGACTCACGCCATTACCCAACCGTGCCAATAAGGATTCTGCGGGTGTTTCCTCTTTTTTCCTTGCCGTACTGCCCCCAAAAGTAACACCGACATTAAATGAGACATTCGTCCCGAAATTCCCATCGGATTGCAAAGCCACCCCAGCCTGAAAAATATCGTCGATTTGAGCTTGCAAGCGTCCCCGCACTCCCACAAAGTCAGAATTTCCCGGAACATCTAAATAATAGAGTCCCCCGTGGGCATATAAACTGCCCGTTTCCCAACTCAACAAGCGATATCCTCCCTCGATATCGAATCCCGTCACCGAACTTTCCACAAGGCGACTGATGGTCGTTTGACGAAAGCGAGAAAACAATAAGTTATAACCGCTAAAACGCAGATTAGAGATAATTGTGCCGCTATCAAAACTATCGTTGGCAACTTCCCGCCGACGGGAACCGATGGGAAAATAGCCATTGGCGCGCACTTCCCAATCTTCCCCCTGCAAATCGAACCCGAGTCCGAGTTGGTGGAAGGTTTCCTCAAATTCCGTCCGTCGCGCATCATAGCCCAGATACCCCCCTAAAACGAGATTGCTATCGGGCAGTAAAGTGCGATAGCCAAAGCGAACATTACCCCCATATTCTCCATCGTGGGTGAAGAAATTCAGGCGACCTTCTGTAAAAAAGGTGCTGCGATCGCTGGTTTGGGCAAAGGGGACAAAAGCGTAAAGACTCCCGAAAGAACTGCCATAACCGACTTCGGGCCCCGATTTAAAGGTTGCTCCGATGCGGGGTAACACCATCGGGCGATCGCTGACGGCAATCTCTTCATTTTGGGAGAGTTGAGGAGTGAGAAGAAAAGGATTTTGCGGGGTTGGCGGATTTCCGAAAGAAACCGATCGCGTTTCCAGTTCGGCGATGGGGTTAGCTCGGGCGGCGAGACAATAAGGAACAAGAAAACAAGCTAAGGCGATCTTGCTCCTCAAGCGCGAAAAAATCATGGTTATTTACTCCTCAACTGTTGGGATTTAGATGTTTAAGTCTACAGAAAAGTTTTTGCGGCAGGAAACATTTTTCTCTTGTCAGACATTTTATCTTGGCGATCGCCGACCCCGCGATCGCCCGGGAGATTCTCCCACGATGCCAATTATTGCAGGACAAAATTCGCATCATTGGTCAGATCGGCAGGGGATACACCCTGAACGGTAATGTAAGGAATTGCCGGATTCCAATCCAACCAGCCTCCATCGCCATTAGAATCAAACTTAATGATGGATCCCCCCGCGCCATCACTGACAATTTCAATGTAGCTTTGAGCGATCGCATCGGTTAGGGTAGCGGCGGTAATGCCGTAAGTATCGAATAAAGCAGTAAACACAAAAGTGTCTTCGCCAACGATAAAGTCGGTGACGGTATCTTGGCGATCGTTCGCGTGATTGTAAACGAATTGGTCGTCTCCGTCACCGCCGGTTAGGGTATCCGAACCTCCGAAGCCCGTCAGGATATCATTGCCCGCCGTTCCCGTCAGAGTGTCCGTTCCCGACGATCCCGTCACGCTGGTGGGGATATCATCGTCGGCGATCGTGCCGAGTCCCTGACTGTCGGCGATCGTTGTATTGCTGGGATTAGTGAGATTAAGAAAGAAAGTTTCGTCACTTTCTGCCGTGGTATCCCCAGTCACCGTCACGTCAATGGTTTTACTGGTTTCGCCAGCCGCAAAGTTGAGGGTTCCGGTTGCGGCAGTGTAGTCGCTGCCGGCGGTAGCAGTATTGTCGGCGGTGGCATAGTCTACACTAATGGCTTGTCCGCTTGCGGCAGAAAGGCTGACGGTAAAGGTGGCTGTCGTCGTGCCGCCATCACATTCCGTTACCGTAACATCGGCGATCGAGATTGTTGGTGCGGCATCGTCATCGGTAAGGGTGCCAATTCCTTGACTGTCGGCGAAGGTGGCATTGCTGGGGTTGGAGAGAGTGACGAAGAAGGTTTCATCGGCTTCATCGAGGGTATCGTTGGCGATATTAACCGTGACAGTTTTGCTGGTTTCTCCGGCGGCAAAATTTAAGGTGCCCGAAGTATTGGTGTAGTCGCTGCCGGCGGTGGCGGTATCATTTGCCGTGGCGTAATCGACACTAATGGCTTTTCCGCTTGCTGCCGAGAGACTGACGGTAAAAGAGGCAGTCCCGGCATTCTCGATAACGGTGACATCGCCGATGGAAAGGGTGGGTGCAGCATCGTTATCGGTAATGGTACCAATTCCTTGACTGTCGGCGAAGGTGACATTGCTGGGGTTGGAAAGATTGACGAAGAAGGTTTCATCTAGTTCATCAAGGGTATCGTTGGCGATGTTAACCGTGACAGTTTTGCTGGTGTCTCCGGCGGCAAAATTTAAGGTGCCCGAAGTATTGGTGTAGTCGTTGCCGGCGGTAGCGGTATCATTTGCCGTAGCATAATCGACACTAATGGCTTGTCCGCTTGCTGCCGAGAGACTGACGCTAAAGGAGGCAGTCCCAGCATTCTCGTTGACGGTGACATCGCCGATCGCAATCGTGGGGGGGTTATCATCATCAACAATGGTTGTAGTTGCCGAATTTGTCGCGATCGTGCCGATGGAGGCATTGCTGAGAGTAATCGTTACGCTTTCATTGTTTTCATCGAGGGTGTCTCCCGGTACGTCAATGGTAATGGTTTTGGCGGTTTCATTGGCCGCAAAACTGACGGTTCCCGAAGTCGTAGTCGCCCCACTGGTGCCGCCAATATTATTAAAGTCCGTTCCCAAAACGGCACCGCCACCAAAGTTATAGTCTACCGTGCTGGCTTGGGTTGTGGCTCCGGTGCGGGTAATGGTAAAGGTAACGGTTTGACTTCCCGCATCGCCTTCGGTGACACTGGTGGTGTTAACGGCGATCGCGTGTTCGATATCTTCATCGGTAATGGTGCCCTGTCCTTGACTGTCGGCGATCGTTGCATTGGTGGGGTTGGTCAGATTGACGACGAAGGTTTCATCGGACTCGATCGCGGCATCATTGGTGATATTAACCGTGACGTTTTTACTGGTTTCTCCGGTGGCAAAGTTTAAGGTGCCCGAAGTACTGGTGTAGTCGCTGCCGGCGATCGCGGTATTATTGGCCGTCGCATAATCGACACTAATGGCTTTTCCGCTTGCTGCCGAGAGACTGACGGTAAAAGAGGCAGTCCCGGCATTCTCGTTAACGGTGACATCGTTGATGGAAAGAGTCGGGGTAGCATCATTATCATTAATCGTGCCCATTCCTTGAGTGTCGGCAATGGTTGCGTTGGTGGGGTTGGTTAAATTAACCAAGAAGGTTTCATTCGCTTCGTCAAGGGTATCCTCAGAGATATTAACGGTGACGTTTTTGCTGGTTTCTCCGGCAGCAAAGTTTAAGGTTCCCGAAGTATTGGTGTAGTCGCTGCCGGCGGTAGCCGTACCGTTCGCCGTGGCATAATCGACACTAATGGCTTGTCCGCTTGCTGCCGAGAGACTGACGGTAAAGGAGGCAGTCCCAGCATTCTCGTTAACGGTGACATCGTTGATGGAAAGAGTCGGGGTAGCATCATTATCATTAATGGTGCCTTGTCCTTGAGTGTCGGCAATGGTTGCGTTGCTAGGGTTGGTTAAATTAACCAAGAAGGTTTCATTCGCTTCGTCAAGGGTATCCTCAGAGATATTAACGGTGACGCTTTTACTGGTTTCTCCGGCGGCAAAGTTTAAGGTTCCCGAAGTATTGGTGTAGTCGCTGCCGGCGATCGCGGTATTATTGGCCGTAGCATAATCGACACTAATGGCTTTTCCGCTTGCTGCCGAGAGACTGACGGTAAAAGAGGCAGTCCCGGCATTCTCGTTAACGGTGACATCGTCGATCGAAAGGGTGGGTGCGGCATCATTATCATTAATCGTGCCCATTCCTTGAGTGTCGGTAATGTTCCCATTGGTTGCATTCGACAGGTTGACGAAGAAGGTTTCATTCGCTTCGTCGAGGGCATCTTCGGAGATATTAACGGTAACGGTTTTGCTGGTGTCTCCCGCCGCAAAGGAGACAGTTCCCGAAGTGCCGGTATAATCGCTGCCTGCGGTGGCGGTGTTATTTGCCGTAGCATAGTCTACCGTAACGGTTTGCGTGCTGGTGGCGGAAAGACTGACAGTAAAGGTTGCCGTCCCTGCATTTTCGTTAACGGTGACATCATTGATGGTGATATCGGGAGTGGAGGAAAGAAACGTATAAGTACCCGCTAAAGGACTGCCAACATTAACCTTACCAGAATTGTTAATTGTGCGGGCGCTGGGATCGGTAGTAACATCGTTGCGCTGATAGCCCTCGGTTCCTGATGAGTCATCACCGGTGGCACTAATGCTCGTCCAAGTGGTAACAGAAAAATCCGTATTGGATTCTAAAAACTCGGCGGATCCTTGGAGATGGTCGTCTCCCCAGTTCAACTGCCAAATTAACGTGTTACTACTGTCTTTGAGGTCGATTTGATCGCCGTTGTGGCGAAGCGTCATGTCCACTTCAACGATCTTGGCTTGCTCTGTTGGGTCAGTGATGCCCCAAGCATTTTGAAAAGCCGTTTTATTGCGAGCGAGGATGACATAGCCACCAGAAGGGATGATGAAACTCGAATTAGTAATTGTTGTGGTTTTTGTGGTTGACGGTTGGTTAGATACGAGCGTCCAGCCATTGATATCCACCGCACTGGAACCGTAGTTAAAGAGTTCAATATATTCCCCACCACTGTTGTTATCTCCACTGTCTACAGTATCGGGGTTGCGCATAAATTCCGTAATGGCAATCGTCGAGAACACTGCAGGGTAAGCTGCCATAACCTCGGGTTGAAAGGCTAAAGGCGTTTGGGGTTTGCCGATACAAACGTCTAAGTTCCAATCCCCTTGGAGGGTTGCACTTCCCGTCAGGTTGGCAGAAGCGGCAATATTTGCCCCCGTGAGATGGTGGAGGTGTTGGAGAAAGACCGAGGAAGAACGGGCAACGTTACACCCGTAGAGGAGAATATCCGTATTTTTGCTTAAAGATTTACGCCATTCTTGCAGTTGGGGGGCATAATGCGTTAATG
>JBFRWJ010000250.1:0-4422 GCA_051439525.1 Spirulina sp.
CGCAATTCCATAAATAACCCACCCCCTGAACAGTGAGATCTGCACTCTTAGTTGTTTGATTGTTCTGCAAGTTTCTGTTGTAACCAAAGATTAACCAACGTTTCAACATTGACACCGCGTTTTTGTGCTTGTTCTGCGATCGCGCTGAATAATTCTACTTCAATAGCAACGCTACAAGAGATATCAAAATGAACATCTGGTGCATTGGTATCAAAATCGATAAAATCGTGGGTATCCCAAAATTCCCCCATTTTTTCATCGGTGTCTGCTCGAGAAATGCTGCTGAGTTTATTTTCTTCCATAGCTCTTTCTTTCGCGATCGCGCTTAATTGCGATCTCGTTAAATTTTCTTATCTTTCTCTTGTAGAGACTGCCACAATTTCCCCAAAGAACTTTTAGCAATTAGGGCTTGATAATACTCAATCTGTTCTTGATACGCGAGTGAATGAATGTCCTTGTAGATCTTCTCTTGAAGATACTCTCGATGAGCCATAAAATCAAAATCCAATTCAGTTGTTTTCATCGTATCCGACTCCTTGAGGTGAAATAATTGTTAAAATACCGTAACCATTTGCTAAATTAACTTGATTATAACCCCGAATTTTACCCAATCTAACAATATGCGTAAAATTCCATGAGACAATTGCACTAGCACGAGCCACTGTAGCTGCTGCTACATGACCTGCATCGTTAATCGATTTTTCCTTCACTACCCCCGCAGCAATATAGGCATCGCGCAAAATCAAAACTTCAGCCGTCAAAGGAATATACTCAATCTGTTGGTCTGGAATTGTTATCAAAACATTTTGAACGTCTGGGGGTGCATTAGCAAGTTCTGCCAGCACCAAATCGCTCAAAAGCATAATAAAATGTCCATCTCTAATTGCAGCAATTAAACGACGAGATTCTGCTGCTACGGTAGTGTTGTAATATCCTCCAATAACAGAAGTATCAACGTAAATTCGTGGGATTGATAATTTACTCTGGGTCAACTTTGCGCGCAAACGAAAAGACTAAAAAAGTTATAACATAAATCGACACACCCAACCAAGGCGATCGCACTCTCCAAAAGTGACAGAAAAGGGATAAATATCGAGATAGCCCGATCGCCCTCAATCATGAGAAGTAAAATTGCCGATCGCTCCTTAAAGTCTTAAGATTGCAAAGAAGTCTCGCAAACCTTCAAGACAAGATTGGAAATGGAGTTAAAAATCGGCTGGCTGTATCCCAAACTCATGAGTACCTATGGCGATCGCGGCAATGTCATTTGCTTGCAACAACGCTGTCAGTGGCGAGGAATTGAAACGGCGATCGTCCCCCTCGATCGCCAAGCGGATGCCTCTCAATTCGATCGCGTCGATATCATTGTCGGCGGTGGGGCGCAAGATCGCCAACAAGAAATCGTCATGCGGGACTTACAAGGGGCAAAAGCCGATCGCTTTCGCAGCAAAATTGATGGGGGAACTCCCGGAGTCTTTACCTGCGGTTCCCCGCAACTTTTGGGCAAATATTACGAACCCGCCCTCGGGCAGCGCATTGACGGGTTAGGGGTTTTCGATCTCGTCACCAAGCATCCCGGTATCGATGCCCCTCGTTGTATTGTCAATGTCGTTTTAGAAATTTCAGCCTCTCCCCTTGCCGAAGAGTTGCGGGAAATATTGGGGCAAACTCCCATTGCGATTGGCTTTGAAAATCACGGGGGACGCACTTATTTGGGCAATGTTGCCCCTTTGGGCAAGGTGATTAAAGGGTATGGCAACAATGGTGAGGATGGCTGGGAGGGGGCATTTTACCGCAATGCGATCGCCACCTATTCCCACGGTCCCTTGTTGCCGAAAAACCCTTTTATTGCCGATTGGTTAATTCAAACAGCCTTGCGTCACAAGTACCAAGAGGCAATTTCTTTAAGCAAACTTGACAACACTCTTGCCCGGCAAGCAAGAAAGGCAATGTTTGAGCGTCTCGATTGTGCCAGTCTGGTCAATACACTTTAAAGCGGCTCAATATCTTGACTGGACTTTCAGGGTTGGATGTATGGGTGTATTTTTGTGCTAGTGTTAAAATTTA
The DNA here is from genome assembly GCA_051439525.1 of Spirulina sp. GTDB lineage: Bacteria > Cyanobacteriota > Cyanobacteriia > Cyanobacteriales > Spirulinaceae > CCY15215. The sequence continues at coordinate 2,068 of JBFRWJ010000250.1, forward strand.
TTACGTCTATTTGATAGACGAATGTTAAGATTACTTCGTTTTATTAAATCAAGGAGTGAAACGGAATGAAACAAAAGCGTCTCGCATCCTTAGCTTCTCTCGCGGTGCTGACGGCAACGGCGATCGCCCCAGGGGAGGTCGTTCGCGCCGAAACCGGGACGGAAGCATCGTCACCATTAATCGCTCAAACTGTTGCCACGGGGATTTGTCCCAACCAATTACAGGGAGCGATCGATAGCGTCATTCGCAATCCGACATTTTCGGGCGCCAAGTGGGGCGTTCACGTGGAAACTTTGGAGGAAGGTCGCGTTCTCTATAGTCATGGAACGAACCAATATTTGATTCCTGCCTCCAATATTAAAATTTTAACCACGGCGGCAGCTTTGCAACTGTACGATCCCCTTTCTCCCATTCGTTCCTCGAATTTGGGCAGTTGGGTTCGCACCATCAATCAAAGAAGTCACAATGGTTATGCCGATTCACTGTTGCGGGGAATTGGGGGGTCTCGAGCGGTTCGAGAAGCCTTAACCCGTTTGGGGATTCGACCGGATTTCCGCCAAGCAGACGGTTCCGGACTCTCTCGGAACAATTTGGTGACCCCTTCGGCATTGGTGAATATTTTAAAAGCGATCGTGCAACGGGGTCACGGGAAGGAAGTTTTTTATGCTTCTTTACCCATTGCCGGACGAACCGGCACTCTTGCGCGGCGTTTTCGTGCCACTCCCGCTCAAGATATCGTGCGGGCTAAAACTGGGACATTGCGGGGCGTGCGGGCGCTTTCCGGTTATTTAGAACACCCCGAGTACGGGGTTCTCGTTTTTAGCATTCTCGTCAATCAACCCGGACAGTCGGGACAGCGATTGATCAATGCGATCGATCGTATTGTGGTTGGCATGGCGAGTATGAATAGTTACAACTGTTCCCGCCGTTTTTAACCCATGCAGTGTTTTTACTTTGGTGTTGAGGAGATTTGGTCTGGTGTTGAGGAGTTATGGGGTGCCCATTGCACCCCTTCAAACTTTTGGAAGTTGGGAAGGTGCGCTCGAGCAAAAAATTACCGGATGAATGGAAATGTTCGTCAAGCTAATTTCCTCGCGTAATCTGAATCGTGTAGGGGTGATATTGATTTTTCTCATAGGATCCCACCCAAATTTGATATTGACCTTCTAACCACTGTCCCGCAATCCCGGGATTTTTGTCCTGATAATCATCATTACACCACGTTCCCCCGGGCCCGCTCACTACAATCGTGGTATCGGCAGAACTGCGCACCTGAATGTTAAGAAAATTAAAGAAACCCGTGAGCGTGACGACGTGATCCGGTTCGCGATCGACAAAACCGACGCAAGGCCCGGTTGGAGTATCCACGCGATCGGACACATTTCTCGCAGCAACTTCCCCCCCGCTAATCCCCCGAATGATAACGGTATTGGGGGTATCTGGGGTGGTAAAGGGGGAAATAATCGGACTTTCAAAAATGGGAGGCGAAAATTGAGATAAAGCAGCATCAGAGGCAAAACACTCCCCTGCAAGGAAGGCGATCGCGGCCAGTCCCGTCACTTTCAGCATATTTTTAGCTCTGGATCTCAGTTTGAACTGAGCGATCGTACTACATTGTTTGATTGGTCTGAACTTCATGTTACCCATTCCCCATTCCCTATTACCCAATGACCGACAGTTTCTAAAATTGTTGCTTAAATTTTACCAAACTTTATCTTTTATTCTTCTTGGGCTTGTTTTTCTAACCATTCCTCTAATTCCGAGTCGGTAATAAAATCCCAAGCCGCTTCTGCCAATCTATCTAACTGTTCGTTAGATAAAGATTTAATCGTTTCTTGGAGGGGGGCATCTAATTTAAAACGGCGATTTAACAAGCGCAGAATAATGGTGAGTTTACCGAATTGAATCCCTTCTTGTCGTCCTTGCTTAATTCCCTGTTGTCGTCCTTGCTGAATGCCTTCTTGAATGCCTTCTTCTTTGCCTCGCTGAACGCCTTGTTGAATGCCTTCTTCTTTACCTTGTTGAATGCCTTGTTGAATCCCCTCTTGGCGACCTCGTTCGACTCCCTCTTCGATCCCTTCATTTTTTCCTAACGCGATCGCGTTTTGGCGATCGGCGATCGCGAGTAACTGCTGTTGGACGAGAGCGAATTCCTCTCGGCTTAAATATTCAACATCTGCCAGAGCAAAGGCTTGCTGAATTTCGGGAACGACGGACAATTGTTCGGGAATCATTTCTAAGATACTCGCATTTTTCAGAAAATAAATCCAGCGATCGCTAAGGGTTTCTAATGCTTCTAATTCTTTGTTAAATTTAGGCAGTTCGACAAAAAATAATCCTAACTCGCCATTGGGA
>JBFRWJ010000251.1:0-2611 GCA_051439525.1 Spirulina sp.
ATTCAATCCCTATCCCGAAGAAGCCAATCGCCGCTTGATTTCTCAAATCGCTCAACTTCATTTTGCCCCAACTCCCCTAGCGGTGGAAAATTTAGTGCGATCGGGGGTCACTGGAGCCATCCACCAAACGGGGAATACCGTCATCGATGCCCTTTTAACGGTTGCCAAAGCGCGTCCCGAATGTCCGGTACGGGGGTTAGACTGGGAAAAATATCGAGTATTGCTCGCTACCGTTCATCGGCGAGAAAACTGGGGCAAACCCTTAGAGGATATTTTATCCGGATTCGAGGCAATTCTCGCAGAATTTCCTGATACGGCCTTGCTGCTCCCCTTGCACCGCAATCCCATCGTGAGAAATCCCATTCGGGATCGTTTGGGAGAACACCCGCGAGTGTTTCTCACGGAACCTCTCGATTACGGTCAACTGGTGGGTGCGATTCAAAAATGCTACTTGTTGCTCACGGATTCCGGAGGGTTACAAGAAGAAGCCCCCAGTTTGGGCAAACCCGTTTTAGTCTTGCGGGAAACAACAGAGCGTCCGGAAGCGGTGAAAGCGGGAACGGCACAATTAGTGGGGACTAATGTTGACGCGATCGCGTCAGCCGCTTCTCGGTTACTTAAAGATAGTCACACTTATAGAACCATGGCTAATGCGATTAATCCTTTTGGAGACGGTGCTGCATCCGAACGAATCGTCCAAATTGTCAGCCATTATTTAGCTGAAAAAGAAAAGATAAAATAATAAAACGTAAGGGTGCGAACATCTGGAGAAGCTAAAATCTTGTCCATTGTTCATTATTCGTCGCTCGTTATTCGTTGACAAGGTAATTATTTGTAAAAACAGGATGTCCGATTCCAACTCATTCGATTTGTTAGGTGCATTTTTAGCCGATACGCCCAATGCGATCGCTTTGTTCGATCGCCAGATGCACCATATCGCAGTCAGCCAGCAATGGTGTCGAGATTATGGTTTGAGTAGAGAAAATATCCTCGAGCGATCGCTTTTCGATCCCGCTTGTCAATACCAAATTTCTCCCCGCTTGATTTCCCACTGGCAAGAAATTTATCCTCAATGTCTCCAAGGCCAAAAATATCGCACTGAGGGATACTTTGTCTTTAAATCGGACGGTGAAAAAGAATGGGTTCAGTGGGAAATGTCTCCTTGGCAAAAGTCCGAGGGAGAAATTGGCGGGATTATTCTCTCCAGTCGCTTTATTACGCCTTGGAAACAACAAGAAGAAGTTCTGAGAAAGACAGAAGAACGATTTCTGAATTTGTCTGCCAATTTACCGGGGATGATTTTTCAATTTTTACTCTATGAAGATGGCAGAGTTTCTTATCCTTACGTGAGTTCGGGTTGCCAAGATTTATTTGAAGTCGAACCCGAAGAAATTCAAAAAAATCCCTTCCTAATTATCGATCGCATTCATCCCGACGATCGCCAAAGTCATGATGAATCTGTGGCCATGTCTGCCAAATTACTCGCCCCGTTTTATTGGGAAGGTCGCTTTCTTGCACCTTCCGGACAAACTAAATGGATTGAAGCCTCTTCTCGTCCCGAAAGACAATTTAATGGGGCTGTCTTGTGGGATGGTTTAATTATTGATATTACGCCGCGAAAAATTGCTGAAATTGCCGTGCAACAGTATCAGACTCATTTAACTGAAATGGTGAAAGAGCAGACGCGAGATTTAACGGCAACCAACCAAAAATTACAGCAAGAGATTCACGAACGAGAAAAGCAAGCAGAATATCTCAAAGAAACGTTAGAAAGGTTAAAAGAAACCCAAGCTCAACTGATTCAAACGGAAAAAATGTCCAGTTTGGGTCAATTAGTTGGAGGGATTACCCACGAAATCAATAATCCTATCAGCTTTATTTATGGAAATATCGATCATTTACAGTATTATTTGCTCGATCTGTTATCTTTATTGAATCTTTACGATCGAAATAAAAGTTGGCAAAATTCGGAAATTCAACGTTTTAAAGAAACTATCGATTGGAATTTTATTAAAAACGATATCCCCGATCTATTAGAGTCGATGAAAGTCGGTTCGCAACGCATTCGAGATATTATTTTATCCTTAAAAAATTTTTCTCGTCATGATGAATCCGATATTAAATTTGTGAACGTTTGCGACGGCATAAACAGTACCTTAGTGCTTCTCAGAAATCGCCTAAAACTAAAGTCGGATGGTTCGGAAATTAAAATCCTGCGAGAATATAGCGATTGTCCCAATATAGAATGCTACCCCAGTTTGCTCAATCAGGTGTTTATGTATCTTCTCTGCAACGCGATCGATGCGATCGAAAACGATCGCGAGCAACATCCGACCAAAATTCCCACGATTGAGATTTATACTCATAGCCTCGACGGTCAAATTGAAGTAACGATCCAAGACAATGGTTGCGGGATGACCGAAGAAATCAAAAATAAATTGTTCGATCCCTTTTTTACCACAAAACCCGTGGGATTGGGAACGGGTTTGGGGTTAACGATTACCTATCAAATTATTGTCGAAAAACATCAAGGGAGAGTGGCGATCGAAAGCGAATTGGGTCGAGGGAGTAAAGTAACGATTTTGTTGCGCGATCGCTTGCATCGTTGATT
>JBFRWJ010000252.1:0-8626 GCA_051439525.1 Spirulina sp.
CTTGGGGATCGTCGAAGTTGTCGGGGCGATTGTTAACCCCAACTCCCACCAGATCCTTTTGTTGATAAAAGTCCTCTAAATACTCTTGCAGGAGTTCTGTTTGCTCGGGCAAAATATCTCGCAAATCTAGAGTTTCTGTCGGGTCGCTGACAATATTATAGAGTTCGCAACTATCGAGAAAATCTCCATTGCCCCCTCGTGCTAGTAACTTGTATTCTCGTTCCCAAACCGCAAGGGCAGGGCGATCGCATTGCATTTCTCGCACTAATTCCGGTTGTCGCTGCATTAACAAGTTAAGCACGTTTTGCGGGGGAATTGCCATGGCAAAGACGGGTTGCGTTTCTCCGGTTAGTGCGAGAGTCAGGGGCATTTCGGCTTCTGTGGCGCAACCTGCGGAGGTGAGGATGCTGTGAAAGAGTTGTCGGGTGGAAACCACTTCATCCCGGATCGTCCCCCGAGGAAAGGCATCGCTTGCATCCCGGATCATCAGAGGAACTCGCGCCAATTCGTTATAAATGGCATTGGTATGACCCAACAGGCGTTTTTCTCCCAAATGTTCCCCATGATCCGCGCAGATAATGAGTAAGGCATTATCTAAAATCCCATGCTCTTGCAATTGTGCCACAAAACGCCCTACCTGTTCGTCCTGCGCCGCTACTTCTGCATCGTACATCCCGTCGAGGGTTTCCTTATGGCGGGTATTGAGGGGGTCCGCAAGGGGAGCGAGCCAGCCATAAACATCGCTGTTAAACTGGCGCAGATAGCGTTGTGCTTCTTTGTCTTTGAGAACGTGAGGGGCAAAGCGTTCGATAAATTTGCGGGGAGGATGGTAGGGCATGTGAGCTTCCATCAAGTTAATAAACGTGAAGATGGGTTGCCCTTCCGTTTTTTGGCGATCGATGAGGAGTTCTGCTGCATCCTCTAAGGATTTTGCCGTGTTCCCCTTAAAACTCAATGCCGTTTGCCAGAGGGGAACCATTAGGGGATTAAAGGAGAGGGAAAGTAAGGCATCGCTGCGAGCAAACGCATCCTGAACTTTCCCAAATGTTCCCGCCAGCACTCGCTTGAACCAAGATCGATAGCGATCGATTAAGTTCGCGGGAATGCCGGCTTGGTTGGGGCGATGGGTGAGGAGTCCGCTATAGTTTAAAAAGCTGTAAAATCCCCGTCGCAAGCCGTTATTGACGACACCGACGAGGGGATTATTACAAAAGGCGGCGGTATAATACCCTCCCTCTCGCAACCGTTCTGCTAGAGTGGGGAGGGTGGCAGGCAGGACGGAGTAGGATTGCACCATCTGATGAATGTCGGGATAAACCCCCGTAAACATGGACGCATGGGAGGGAATCGTCCATTGTGCGGCAGCAACGGCATGACGAAATAGGGTAGACTCTGTAGCGAGGCGGTCTAGGGCGGGAGATGTTTCTTTATCGTAGCCGTAACAGGAAAGGCGATCGGCTCTTTGGGTATCGAGGACGAGGAAGATGATATCGGGAGGTTGATTTGACATTCAGGTGTTTGGTTTGCGATCGAATTATCTTAATACTGGCTATCTTGACTGAAAATTGCCTGAATGTGCAACTTTGACCAACGCGATCGCGGGGGATGCGATCGCAGCTCTGTCAATATCCGAATTATTTTAATGTAAACCAATAGGTATTCTTGCTCGTATTATTACGATAATAGATCGTGAGAATAGCAAATAAGACCACGAACACCCAAAAATAGTTGTAATTGAGCTGGCGATTCATTATTACTTTAATTTGAACCAATAGGTATAATTCAGATCGCGATCGTTCACCTTAACATTATTAATTTTAACATGATATAGTCGATCTCGTTTGAGTTCGTCAACGTACCAAAATAAAATTTTTCCTAAGCCAATCCTAGATTCTTCTATTGTAATCGAGCGAACGGGAATTAATTGTTTTCGTTTGTCTCGAATTTCAATAGTTGCAATGGAAAAATCTACCTTGTCATTATTTTCGGGATTATTGGGATCTGCGATCGCAGAAAATGACATGGGGGGATATCCTCTCACATACTCGTCTTTTTGAAAGAGTTCGTAAGGATAATTGAGATAAGGGTAGGCAATGAATTCTCGTTTTAGATTTTGACTGATTTTATTTTTAGAAACAATGTGAAGGGCAACTGATGTCACGCGAGTCACTGATGTTTCGACTTCTTCTTCCTCATAAGTCAATATTTCTGTATGCGAATAATCAGGAAAACCATCGGCCCGAGCAAAACTTATAGCGCTTAGGAAAGGATTCAACAATAACTCTCGTCTTCCCAAACCTTTCCTTCGCGGATCTTGAAATAAGGCATCAATAAAATGCTCTGAGTTTACCCAAGAAAATGTGGAGCGGGAATCGGGGTAAAAGACAAAGTAACCAGTACTATTTTGTATTGCGGCTTCTCCTTCTTCCGACCAACACTTTTTTTGATTTTCGGCAATATCTTCATTATCTTCATCAGAATTAACTGCTGTAATTAATGCAGCTTTAGCAGTGTTGCGATCGTCGTTGGATTGATAAGTCACTGGAGGTAATTCGTGTAAATTTCTAATAAAATTCACTCGATTTAAGACTTTTTGCTTCTCAGACTCTTTAATTACTCCTTCACGGCATTGTTTAAAATTGGGGATGATTTCGTAAATCTGTTGAAGACTCACTCTTGTCTCGTGCAGATCGACACTAGGGGTATCGGTACTGGAAATGAAGACACTCGTATTCCAATTTCTGCCGTAATAGGCAATGTAAAGAGCTGCTAAAGCTATCAAAAACCAAAAATAGTTGCGATTCATTTTTTGATTTTATCCACTCTTTTCTTATTCTCTCTCAGAATTAACAAAAAACATCAGATAAATTGAAAATTTTTGTAACGTTATTCGTTCCGTGTAGAATTGATACTATGGTGAGAATTTTAGCGAAACGATCGCTTTTCTCTTTTCATTGATAATTGAACAATGCGATCGCTATCCTTTTCATTTAAACCAATAGGTATAGGTTCGATCTCGATTAATTCTAATTGGTATTTCGTCGAACATAAGCCAAATAAGTTTGATATTCCTTCGCCTTCTCCCGGGCAATTTCATATTTGGGATGCTCCTCGCTTACGGTTTTCATCAGTTCGATCGCTCGACTCCAATCTTTTTCGGCTTGTTCCCACTCCTCGGGAAAACGAGCGATTTGCGTGGAGTTCACTGCCGCGATCGCTTGATTCACTGCCGCTCTAAATACACCATCGGGATTCTTGGCTTGTTGCCGAGAATATTCGAGATAACCTTGGTATTCGATAACCTTCTTTCGCGCTAAAGTGTAGTATCGATCGTTCAAGGGAACAACTCGCATGAGCGCGATCGCTTGCTGCCAATGCTGGCTCACTTTATCCCACTCTTCCGGTGTTGCTGCTGTTTGGGTGAACTCTGCCGCACTCATGGCATGGTTGACGGCAACCCGAAAGGCTTCTTTTTGAGGAATTCCGAGGGTTTCCGAGAGTTCCGTGCTTTTTGTTGGCGGCGGATCCGCTTCCGTCGCCCGGGTGAAGGGACTCACTTTCGTCCCAAAACCAAAAAATGCCCCGATGGACCATCCCCCCAAAGCCAAGGGAATTAACGCCAGAAGTGCTGCCTCTCGGAGTCCTAAAGTTTTGTAACCGCGCCACGCTTTCCCGATCTTGGTATTCCGAACGGGTTGGGGAGGCGCTTCCGAATCCTTCGCGATCGCGTCAAAACGAATCGCATCCGAAACTTCGATGGCTTCTTCTTTAACGTCCTCGCTTTCGGGAGGTTCTTCTTCTCGTGAGGGGAGGGACAGATCGGCAAGATCGAGATCTTGTACGAGATTCAAAGATGCGGACTCCCGGGCGACCTTCGCCTCCAACCACGCCTCAAAGCGTTGAGCCAAAAGGCGTTGGCGTAACGCGGGATCGAATTTTGTCGGGATGTAACGTTCCAAACGGGCGATCGCGACCCATTTTTCCACCCGAAACGGGGGGGAAATCTGTCCGGGTTGGGAGATTCGCAACATTTGGGCGAGTTTGGGATGGAGATTTTGCAGCTCGATCGGTCCGACTAACCCGTTACTGTGAGCCTCGGGCCCTTGGGAATATCGTGCCGCCAACTCCCCAAAAGAAGCCTCCTCTTCTTGCAGGCGAAAATACAGTTCTTGAATGACCTCCAATTCCTCACTTTGAATAATGGAGAAAAGAACGCGATCGTATTGTTCTTTATTGCTGAGAAATTCCGCTTCGACTTGCGCCCCCCATTGTGCTTCTTTAAATTTTTCGAGCTTCAGTTGTCGCGGGGCGACGCGGGCGATATTTTGTGGGGAAATACCGCGATTTTGGGGCTTTTGGGCGAGTTTGCGACAAAACTTTTCTAACTCTTCTCGCGTGTGGGTAATCGACGCGATCGCCTGTTGGATAATGACTTCGCGCAGGAGATGGGGAAGAATTTGGGGGGAGGCGAGCAAGGAGATAACTTGTTCGGCATCCAGTTGGCGATCGCCGACCTGTAGAACTGCACTCATGGCTAGAATGGGTTTGGAGGCTCTGGGGTTCTACGGTTATTGTAGGTCAGGTTTTCCGTTTTGGTAACAGCAAAATTGGCCGATGGGAAATCGGGTTAACTTGTCCCGATCGCCCATTCCCTTATGATTTGAGAGAGTGGGGGATCAAGATCCACCACAAGATCGGCGATAAAATCGCACAACATCCGGCAATTGTCGCAACCGCTAATAAATTGTGAAGAAGTTCCGCATTCATAATTTTTTCCCTCCTGATTGCAAATAGGATCGTGCTGAATGCTATTTCGCTTTACCTCGAGCTTAGCTAAAATATTTTCGATTTGTGTTGTTTGTTACAGAAAATAAACTCTTTTTATTGATTTTCCGTAAAATTACGGAAGTTGAAGCAATCCTGCTGCGATCGCGTTCATCCCGCGATCGCCAGTAAAATAGAGGGTAGAAAATTGAGGCAAAATTATGGATTCCGTTAGCGATCGAATTCAACAAACAGAAGACCGCGATATTATGCGCATGAGTATTGATGAAGCGCAAGATCAATTATTCAATCTTGCCCAACAAGTTAAATCGGAAGACGATCGCATCATTCTCACTCACAATGGTCGAGCGATCGCGGCGATCGTATCGATCGAAGCATTTGCATTTTTAGAAAGAGCGATCGAAAAAGCAGAAGATGAAACTGATAGAGAAGATTGTCAGCGCATTCTTTTAGAAACTCAACCAGAAGATTGGATTTCCTTAGAAGAACTCAAAAAAGAACTGGAATTGGAATAATGTCTGAAGACAACCCTCGTCGTTATGAAATTATTTTCTCTGCCGATGCTCGGCGCTCGTTAAAAAAACTTACCCTGGAGATTCAACAGCGAATCACTACAGCAATTTCTGCTCTTGCTGACGAGCCTCGTCCACCCGGAGCGAAAGCACTTCAAGGATTACCCGGTTTTTTGAGAATACGAGTTGGAAAATATCGGATTATTTATCAGATAGAAGATAAGCGGTTGAGAATTTTAATTGTTAAAATTGGCAGTCGCGATAAGATTTATCGTAAAAAATCTTAATTTTTATGCTTGGCAAACGAATCTGGAAAATAACGGAATTCTCGATCGCGAGTTTGAGTCTCATTCTACTTGCGGGCTGCGATCGCGATCGCTTTTCCTTGGCTTGTCCTCCAGTAGAAATTAGCAGCAGTCCTCCCCTAACCCAAATTCCCCCCAATCCTCAACGAGAATATCTTTATTTAAACGGGATTTGGCAATTTGTTCCGGCGGTTTCTCAAAACGAGCATCACCCTCCCCCAGAAGGGTGGGGAAAGATACAAGTTCCGGGAGATTGGCAAGCCGAAAATATGGAATCTGTTCCCGGTATTCTCGAACGCGGAACGGGACAAGTGTGGGATAATTTTAAGGGTAAAATGCTCTCGAAAGCATGGTATCGCAAAACCATCAAAATTCCCGAACATTGGCGCGATCGCGCAATTGTTTTGAGTTTGGATCGCCTCAGTACCGATGCGGAAATTTATCTTAATCATAGTCCTTGCGGCGCGATCGCTTCTCCTTATGGTGCAGTCGAGATTACTTCACGGGTAGAAGCAGGAGAAGAGATTTCTCTCGATCTTTTAGTCGTCGCGGCTCGAGATGAAAACGAAAAAACTGCGATTATGACTCCCAATGAAATTTTTACTACTGAATCAGAATTGGAGTCCCGAGGACTCATTGGAGAAGTTCGCTTGCTGAGCTATCCCAAAGGTGCTTATATTAGCGATATTTTTGTCCAACCTTCAACCCGCGATCGCACCCTCAAACTCGATCTAGAATTAACAGATATTCCTCGAACGACCGAAGCAAAAATTACAGCAAAACTCTTCAATGAAGCCGGAAAACTCGAAAAAGAGTTTACAGATACAGCACGATTAACAGCAAAAGTCAAGCAAAATTTAGAACTAATCTGGAACTGGGAAAATCCGCGCTTGTGGGATTTAGAGCAACCGAATCTCTATACTCTGCGCTTAGAAATTGAGGGAGAAGGAATTCGCGATCGCTACGACCAAAGTTTTGGCTTTCGCGAGTTTTGGATCGAAGGCAAAAAGTTTTACTTAAATGGCAAAGAAATTCGCTGGCGACCCACCTTACACGACGATGCTTGGCAAGGGTGGGGAGTGGGAAATCCTCAAGTTTTAGACCGCATTCTCGAGGGCTATCTGAAGACAGGATATAATATTGCCATGCCTTGGCCGTGGAATCATTTTGAACGGGGAAAATGGCATTTTCGTTCCCTTTTAGCCGAACGGGCAGATTTAAAAGGATTCCCTTTAATTCTACCTGCTTTAGATGCCGTTCGCGATGGGTATCCCCAGCGCTGGAAACAGGGTGGAAAACAAGAATGGAAAGCTAAGATGTTAAGAGAATTGAGACGCGATCGCAATCACCCTTCTATTCTTTTTTGGGCAAATAGTCCCAATTATTTTGGTCATAGCGACGATCAAAATCCTCGTCGCATCGGCATCCAAGAATTTTCTGGGGGATTAACTCAAGTTGAAAATGAAAGAATCGAAAAAATCCGTCCTCTGGCTCGAGATATTCTCGAGACCATTAAACAATACGATCCGACTCGTCCGGTCATGATGCACCAAGGCGGATTTTTTGGCGATATTTATGCCCTCAATTCTTATCTTAATTTAATCCCCTTACAAGAACGAGAGGAATGGTTATCTCATTGGCAAGAATTTGGGGAAATGCCTTACATGGTAGTGGAATTTGGTACGCCACTCCATCCGACAATGATGCGGGGAAGGAATGGATTTGTTCGGTCAATTTTTAGCGAACCTTTACTCACGGAATTTAGTGCGATTTATTGGGGAAATGAAGCCTATCAATTAGAAACATCTGCCTATCGTCAAAAGATCGCGGATTATTTTCTCGGCGAACAGAAATACAAAAATTTTCACGGCCAACCCGAACTCTTTTTTTCGCCTGCATTTCAGCAACTACAGCAACTTTTTATTACCAATACTTGGCGCAGTTGGCGAACCATGGGAATCACGGGGGGGATGATTCCTTGGGAAAATGCACAAGGATGGGACATTTTACCCGAGGGTCGAGAAAGAGTTAATTTAGAAACCTTGAAGGAAGGACATCGCGGCGTTTATCTCCCTCGCATTGAAAAGCGATTCTTCAATTATCTCCAATCCCCCAGTTATCGTCTTTATCCGGCTGGAAATGCCCTCCTTACTAATAATTCGGAAACTTTAGCTTGGATTGCCGGACATCCACATTTTACCAGCAAAGACCATAATTTTAGTTCAGGGGAAAACTTAGCAAAACAATTGGTTCTCATTAACGATAGTCGAGACAATCAATCCTTTTCTATAACTTGGACAATTCGAGTGGGAAAACGGAGTATTGCTTCGGGAGAAAAGACGGGAACACTTCAACCCGCACAAAATTTATTTTGCCCCATTAATAGCGATTTACCCGAAGTTGTAACCAAAACGGATGGTCAAATTCAACTCAAAGCCAAAATTGGCGATCGCGTTCATTCCGATCGCTTTAATTTTCGCGTCTTTCCTCCTCCTGTGCATCGCGATCGCCCAGTTACCCTTTTCGATCCGATTGGAAAAACAACACAAATGTTAAAACGCTTAGGTTTCTCAATCCGCGATCGAAACATTCACAACGATTCATTATTCATTATCGGACGAGAAGCCCTATCTTCAAAGGCAAAAATCCCCATCGATCTCGAATCTTTTGTTCGGGAAGGAGGACGCGTTTTAATCTTGACCCAACATCCGCAATGGTTCGCCGATCGCGCCAACTTTCGCGTCGCCAAACATTTAAGTCGCCGGGTTTTTCCCCTGCAATCCCATCATCCTATCTTACAAGGTTTAGATGAGCTGGATTTGCGAGATTGGCGAGGAGAAAGTACCCTAGTCGAAGCCTATCCCAATACCTTAAAAACCGGGCAAGAATGGACGGAAAAAGGAACGCCCAAATATGGATGGCATTGGAGCAACCGAGGGACGGTTAGCAGTGCTATGCTAGAAAAGCCGCATCTCAGTTCTTGGCGACCCATTTTAGAGGGAGAATTTGCTCTTGCTTATAGTC
>JBFRWJ010000253.1:0-17392 GCA_051439525.1 Spirulina sp.
GTTATTGGTTATTGGTTGTTGGTTATCCCCCCTAACCCCCATCCCCCCTTCTTTTCCCCCCTTCCCACGGGGGGCTTGGGGGGATGAAGGGGGGATTGGTGACTGGTGACTGACAACTGACAATGTAATTGTCCCTTGATGGGTAAACTTGATGGCATTGTTGAGAAGATTGATGAGAACTTGGCGGAGTTTGCCTTGGTCGCCGATGAGATATTGCGGGACATTCTCGGCGCGATCGCAAATTAGCTGTAAATTCTTCGCGTCTGCTTTGAGATGCAGCATCTCTTCAATGGTATCGAGGAGGGCATAGAGATCGAAACGTTCTTCATTGAGACTGATATGACCCGCCTCGATTTTAGCCAAGTCGAGAATTTCATCGATCAAGTCGAGGAGATGTCCTCCACTGCGATTAATGATGTCTAGATATTCCTGTTGTTCTGACGAGAGGGAGCGATCGCGTCCCATGACTTGGGTAAAGCCAATAATAGCATTGAGAGGCGTGCGCAGTTCGTGGCTCATATTGGCGAGAAACTGGCTTTTAGCATGGTTGGCGGCTTCGGCGGCTTCTTTGGCTTCTTGAAGGGCGAGTTCTGCCTGCTTGCGTTCGTGAATATTTTCGATCGTGCAGAAGGTATAATCGACCCGTCCTTGTTCTCCGATAACACAGGGCGTGAGACGCACCCAAATCGGACTGCCATTGGCGTGAATGTAGCGCTTTTCGACTTGATAGTTCTCTCGCTTTCCCGCAATGAGTTCTTCCCATTCATTCTTATCGATCGCGAGATCGTCGGCGTGAATGTAATCTCTAGGGCACAATTGTTGTAATTGTTCCCCCGAATAACCCAAGAGTTTTTGTAAGGCGGGATTGCTGTCGAGAATCACCCCATCCAAACGGGTCAGACTAATGCCGAGCCCGGAATTTTCAAAAATGGCGCGAAAGCGAGCCTCGCGTTCTTTGAGGGCTTCCTCAGCGCGCTTGCGGGCGGTAATATCTACCACCATCGATGCCAAACCGATCGCATGACCAGTACCGTCTACCAATTTAGCATTGTGCCATTCGCATACGATCGCTCTCCCGTCTTTCGTCCGGTTTTCATTAATACTGCAAGTGCCTCCCTGCTGTTGGAGAATATTGGCAACAATTTGGTCAACGTGCTGGCGAACTTCAGGGGGAACGAGTAATTCAAAACCGCATCGTCCGACAATTTCTTCTTTGGTATAGCCAAAAATCATCTCGGCTGCAGAATTCCACGCCACGACTTCGCCATCGGGTTTCCATTCAATAATCCCGATGGGGGTTTGTTCCACCAGAAAAGCCAAGCGTTCTCGGGATGCGCGCAAATCGGCTTCAATTTGTTGGCGTTCTTGAATTTCTTGTTGCAGTTGGCGATTTTGCCGATCGAGTTCCAAACGCTGTTGTTTTTCCTGTTCGAGAAAAGTCCCTTGCGCGATCGCGATCCCCACCGTTGCGGCTAAAGATTCGAGCAATTCGATGTCATCGGCACTCCACTGACGAAAGCGATCGCATTGATGCACCGCGATCGCGCCATTCGCTTCCCCATGATAGGAGGTGCGCACGACGACCATGGACTTGAGTGCCATCTGACGGCACAAAGGCTGCATTTCTTCGAGGAGGGGATCGGCAAAAATATCGGGAGAAACAACGGCAGCATCTTGGTTTAACACGGTTTGAGCGTGAATATTGCCCGCGATCGGAATTTCTAGGGGAGTACAAGCACCATAACCCGAAACCACATATTCAGCCGCAATGGTTAGAGTGGGTTGTGGGTTATTGGTTATTGGTTGTGGGTTATTGGATGTTTTTTGTGGGTTATTGGATGTTTTTTGTGGGTTATCCCCCCTAACCCCCATCCCCCCTTCTTTTCCCCCCTTCCCAAGGGGGGCTAGGGGGGATGAAGGGGGGATTTGACTGGTGACTGGTAACTGTTTATAGGTCATAATGTGACAGCGCGTGACCCGGAGAAATTTGCCAATTTGTTCGGCGGCGGTGGTGAAGATTTCTTCGAGATCCAGACTGGCGCGAATGTCTTCGGTAATATGCTTGAAGAGTAAAATGCGATCGAGTTGGTGCTGAAGGTTTTTGAGGGCTTCTTGGCGTTCGCTAATATCGGACTGGATGCTGACAAAATGCGTGACGCGACCGTCGCGATCGCGCACGGGAGCAACGGCGATCTCGTTCCAATACAAGGTATTATCTTTACGCAGATTTCTCAAAATCACCCGGCAGGTTTGCTGTTCTTGCAAGGCCGCTTTTAAGACTTCGAGTTCGAGTTGCTCGGATGCTTGCCCTTGAAAGGATAAGAAATTTTGACCCAAAACTTCAATTTCTCGGTATCCCGTGATGGTTTCAAACGCTGGATTGGCATAGATAATGGGAAAATCGCTGCCTCGTCCTCGAACGTCGCAGATGGTAATGCCGTTACTCGAGGCTTCGACGGCACGTTTTAATAGTCTGAGTTTATCCCGATTGATTTCAACATGGGTTTGTAGGGTTTCGTTGGTTTCCTCGAGTTGGGCAAAGGCAACTTGCACCCGTTCTAGCATGGCAGCAAAGGCTTGCTGGAAAGTATCCAATTCGCGAATTTTCGCGGCTCGAGTCGGGGCGATCGCTTTGCTAAAATGACCTCGGGCGAGGGTGTGACTGGCAACCTGTAAAGGGAATAAGGAACGTCGAATCCAAAATGCAGTTATCCATCCCGACAGCGCAGCGACTCCGACGGCTACCGTGCAGATGAAGAGAGTATTGCGCCGACCAATTTGAATCGCACCGATAAATTCGCGGCGAGGAACGATCGTGACGATCAGCCATTCTAATTCTCTCGACCCCTGAAAGGGGACGACGCGCAGGTATTGTTTTTCGCCGTTGAAGGCAATCTGCAAGTTTTCGGGGGTTTCTAGATTTTGCCAACGGGGTAAGAGTTCTTCATCAATGCGTTGTAAGACAGGATCGCTGCTATTTTGCAGGGTCAGTCGTTTGGGTTGGGGAAAAAGGGTAACGGGTAATGCGGGGGTAGAGGTGGCGATCGCGTTCCCTTGGCGATCGATGATGTACGCTTGACCCGTCTTGCCCAAGTTGAGTTGGCGCAGGAGTTCGTTGAAGGGATGCAGGGAAATTTCCGTTGCGATCGCGCCATAAAATCCCGTTTCATTATAAATGGGCAGGGTGGCTTTGAGGGTTAAGCGCGGCAAGGTTACGGCGGGGGTAGGAACGCCCCAAGTGCTGGTTTTGGCGCGTTTGGCGGCTTCATACCAAGGAAGGGTGCGGGGATCGAATTCGGGACTCTCGAGAAGTTCTTCGCGATCGCCGGGTTGAATGGCGAGATAGCTGCGTAATTCGCTGGCGGTTTGTTCGCTGCGGAGGATGGCGAGGAACGTGCGTTCCCTCGGTGTTGCGGTATGGCTTTGGCGTTCGATGCTGATATATTCTCCTTTTTCGTTGGCGAAAGCCAGACTTTCAATATCGCTACTCTCTTGCAGTTGATACCAAAAATATCGTTCGAGGGCGGTTAAATCTTCTAGGTTGAGGAGTCCGCTGCGCAGGTGGGCGCGATAGATTTGTTGGAGAAGATGGGGAGAATTGAGAGAATAGTGCAGGTTTTCTCGAACGCGATCGCTGGCTTCTTCGAGGAGATCTTCTGCTAAGCGATCGGCAATCCCTTCACCCTGCTGTAATGATAAAAAGCCCGCCAAACCCACCGCGATCGCCATCTGTAGCGCCAAGGGAACGCTAAGAATCCAAGAGAGAGAGAGTTTTGGGGCTGTTTTAAACCATCGAGCAAGGAAAGGTTTGAATGGCATTCTGGGTTATTTTTGCGCTTTTCTGTCTCTTTTGCATTTTACAAAGAAAGATTGGTTATTGGTTATTGGTTATTGGTTATTGGTTATTGGTTATTGGTTATTGGTTATTGGTTATTGGTTATTGGTTGCTCCCCTCTTGGTCTCCCCTCTTGCTCTCCCCTCTTGGTCTCCCCTCTTGAGAGGGGTCGGGGGTGTGTCTGGGTTGGGGGTGGGTCGGGGTCGGGAGCGGTTTCAAGCCTCCCGCTCGCTTCGGTCGGTACTGATAACTGTTTACTGTTCGCCATTCGCTGAAATGGCAACGGGTTTGCGCCAAGTTATCCACAAAGAATTTCCCGAATAAATTGCCAGAGCCGTCCAAATTAAACTAAAGGAAATGAGATGAGTGCGAGTAAAAGGTTCTTGATAGAGAAAAACCCCGCACATTAATTGTAAGCTGGGACCGATATATTGCATGAGTCCTAGGGTTGAAAGTTGCAGTCGTCGGGCGGCATTATTAAACCAAAGCAAGGGAAGGGAAGTCACAATTCCGCAACCGATAAATAAAACGCTCAACAGCCAACTACTCCCAAAATGACCCGATCGCGCGATCGCCCAGTGTCCCGTTAGGGTAAGGGCAACGGGAGCCACCAATAAGGTTTCTACAGCCAACCCTGCCATCGGTGCGACTGCCGTGACTTTCCGCAATAAGCCATATAATCCAAAAGTTGCTGCTAAGATAAAAGCAATCCAAGGAATTTGCCCGAAATCCCAGATAAAATTCCCCACTCCCAGTCCGGCTAAAATCACGGCTAGGATTTGCCAAACATTCAGTCTTTCTCTGAGAAAAATAAAGCCTAAAAAAACATTAAATAAAGGATTAATAAAATAACCGAGACTGCATTCCACCACGCGATCGCTATTCACCCCATAAATGTAAGTCCCCCAGTTACAGGAGAGTAACAGCGCCGTCAAAAGCAAAATCGCTAACAGTCGCGGCGATCGCCACAGTTGTTTTAATTCCCTCAATCGCTTTTGTAAGGCGAGGGCAATGACCAAAAGTACCGCCGACCAAAGAATGCGATGGCAAAGCACTTCTAGCGCCGGGACGCGATCGAAAAATTTTAAATAAATTGGCAGTATCCCCCAAGAGCCGTAAGCCAAAAGCGCGTAGAAAATACCGGAATTAGAAGGCGAAAAAACTTTCATAAATGGTGAAGATGGTTATCGGTAAATCGCTCAGAAGAAGATAAAATATTAATTAATCCGAAGATTCTTTTTCCGTTTTGTCATGCAGCCAAATTTCCTGGCGATCGAGAGCAATAGGCATTTTAGCACGATCGCAAGCCCGTTTGAGGCGACGGCGAAATTCTCGTCCCACATCCCATTGCTTCAGGGGTTGGGTCTTAATCCAAATCCGCACGATCGTGCCGCGATTGCTAAATTCATCCAACCCTAAAATTTGCGGTTTTTCGAGAATAAATTCTTGCCAGTCAGGATCTCCGGCTAGATCGTCGCCGACTCGTTCTACTAATCTTAAAGCCTCGTCTATATCAACGCCATAACTGAAAGGAATTTTAATATCGGCTTGAGCATGACGGCTGGAAAGATTGGAAACAATTTTAATTTCACTATTAGGAATCGTAATTAAACGCTGTTCGGTATCTCGAAGTTGGGTAATTCGTAAGGTAATATTTTCCACGAACCCAGTGACATTACCCACCGCAATGACATCTCCAACCGCATATTGATCTTCTACTAAAATCAAAAAACCGTTAATGGCATCTTTAATTAAATTCTGCGATGCTAAGGAAATGGCCACCCCAATTAAACCTGCCCCTGCCAGTAAGGGGGCGATATTCACTCCCAAACTTACTAAAGCCAAAAATATCCCGACGATCGAAAGCAAAATCGTACTAATGCTTTTGGTCACGCTAGAAATTGTAGAAACTCGCTGTTGTAGCCTTTGCGTGCTGCGTCTGGGAATGAGTTCCGCACTTTCAACAAAAGCGGCGAGGGAACGAGCGATGAGAATGTAACTCAAACGAATAGAAATATAAGTAAAGACTAAAATTACAACAAAAGCTAGATAAGATTTAAGTCTTCCCAAGATCAAAACCTGCCAAATACGAGTTTGAGGAAAAAGAGAAAGAATCAGTAATATTCCGGTCGTCCAGAGAGCCAGTTGTGCGAGCTGTCGGAAAAGACGACCTATTGCACTTAAATTACGATATTGTCTCAGATTTAAGCGAGTGGTCAGGGGGAGGGCATCAACGGATTCTGGGGAAGAGGGCGATCGCGCGAATTGGGCGGGTAAAAGATTTAACGCCAAACTTATCAGCATCACCCCGATCGCGATGGCGATCGCCCATTGCGTTTGTTTCCGCACGTATTCGGGTTGACGTTCCGCTCGGGCGGTCTGAAATGCCTCCATGAGAGTCGTTTTTAAGGTTTCGGCATAAGTCTGATGCTCGCTTCCCTGCAAGCGAGCATCGAGATGAGTAATCGTGAACAGATAGCGATCGTTGATGTAAAGGGTGGGTAAAGAGCGATCGGTGCGAACTTCAATCTTTAAGTCAGCATCTTGGCCTTCGAGATAGTTGTTTTTGATATTCCGCAAATTCTTCTGCACGTTCCGCACCCGTTCGGGAAGCTCGTTTTTGACACTGGTGATGGGAAAGATTGGTTTTCCATCCAATCTAATCCAAGCGATCGCAGTTTCCGTCTCACTCTTGGAAGTCGAAATGGTCGGGAGCGTATTTTCAAGGGGTTGAGGGAGAGCAAGTTGCGCGGAAACGGGAGACACATCGTACATTCCCATCGCAAGGGCAGGCATTAAGAGCAACAAGCTCATCACAATCAGCGCGCGAAATTTCAATCGTTGCATTTTTCTTTCCCTGTTTCTCTACCCTCGATCGATTGTAATACCAGTCCGCGATAAATAACGTCAACAGATTCAACGGGCTGTTAAAAACGGATAGACCCCACCATTTACGTTTTTACTGTGGTTTAATCCGGTACGACCTTGACCATGTAAGAGTTGAATTCAACTCGAGGATGGTGTCGATCTAGATAGAAAACTTTTAAGAGCGAGGCTGGGAGATTTTGTCGTGCGATCGCATCGATCCTGTAGAATAGGTAAAGCGTCACCCAAAACCTAGGCGATTCTCAATCTTTTGTTTTAAAATATAAAATATGAATCGATTAATTTTTGAGTGGGACAACGAGAAGAATCTCATAAATCAAAAAAGCACGGTGTCTCATTTGAAGAAGCAAAATCCGTTTTTTACGACGATAACGCCATCCAGTTTTGGGATGAAGGAAATTCCGAAGTAGAAGACAGATTTTTACTACTTGGTAGAAGCTACAAAATGCGAATATTACTCATCGTTCATTGTTACCGAGAACAAGAATCGATAATTAGAATAATTTCAGCACGAAAAGCCACTAAAAATGAAAAGAAACATTATTGAAGACAAAGCCATGAGACAAGAATACGATCTTTCCAAAATGAAAAGCCAACCGAACCCCTTTGCCAAACAGTTAAAAAAACAAGTCACTTTACCCTTGGGAATAGATGTGATTGAATATTTTGAGGCAATAGCTCAAGAAAAGGGAATCTCTTGCCAAGAATTAATCATTTTATACCTTCAAGATTGTGTTGCCAGCAATCGCGAATTATCTTTTGAGTAGCGAGTATTGTGACTCTTACCATGCGCTCTCATTGCTCCTTCTCATTGTATTTTGCGATCGCTATTTCTCATTTGACAACTCATGAAAAAGAGGGATTTTTCAATCCCTCTTGTTAAGTTCTAAATTTCAGCGTAAGCGCGATCGATGATATGTTTGGCGATGGTTTGCGTTCCCGTATGCTCGTAATAATTTGTTGTCATATCGAGAAAAGCGGCCAAATAATCGAGCTTATCATCGGCAATTTCAACGTATTTCCCCAACTGTCCGGTAATGCCTTCGACGCTCAACCCTTTAGACTCGACAAAGTCATTCATCCATCCCGTGACCGAACCAAAAGCGTTGCCGACAAATGCCAATTTCCCCCCAGAATCACCCCCCGGAATCATCTCGCCAACTTTACTAAAAGTGGAATGTTCCTCCAACTCATTCGCACTCAACCCTTCAATAACTTCTCCGGCTTTTTGGATAAAATCGGGACCTAAAGGAATCATGGCATCAAAGCAGATCAGCGCAGCCATGCGGATTAGCGATTCGCCGCTATAATCGGCCAAAGACTTGATAAAATCGCCGATATTATCTCCGGGAATGCCGTTGATCGAACAAAACGCCAATAACTCGACAACTACCTTCAAGCAGAGATCGATACTCTGAGCTTTATCGGCTTTAGGAGTCAGTTTATTTAAAAAGCCGAGAAAACCGATTTTTTCTCCCACTTTATTAGCCAGAGCAGCCGCTCCTAATGCCGTATCGGCATTATCGACGGTTTGATAAAGCCACATGGCCCGTTGATAGCCTTCCGATTTGTCATTGTAGAGCCAAATCACCCGCTCGCCAATTTGATGAACGAGATCGTCATCATCTTCTCCGGTGACTTGGCGAATCGTGTTTTTAAAACCGACAATATTTTCCCATTCTCCCGGAACGATAAAATCGAGAGCATTTAAGGCTTTAACGGTGATGTTCCCCGTGGGAAGATTGTCTACGATTTCATAAAAAGGCTTACTCATTGTTGTCTCCAATATTGGTGATTTGTTTGCGCAATTTCATGTTACTTGACTAATCCAGCCAAGCCGGAAAGATTGAATTTTTTCAACCAATCTTTGCGATCGCTTTCGCTAAAGGCAGCATCCCGAGAGAGGACTTTCACTTGCAAGCGGTCTTCTACGAGGACTCCCGTTCCTTTTTTACCTTGTTTGGCGACGGGATAGCCTTGAATTTTTTCCTGGCTATCGGCATATTTGTTTGCCGAAGCCGGGGTGCTGACAATATCGGAAACCGAGAGGACAGCGACTTCTTTCCCGCGTTGTTTTAGTTTCGCCTGAGCAAATCCTTGCTTCTCTTGAGCGAAAACAACATCGTAACCGCTCCCCGGTTTGGGGAAGAATTTGTTAAATTGCGAACCTTGAATGGCTTCTTTGGCAACGGCAGTGGCTTTGCGCTTGCTGCTTTCTCGTTGCGCCTCTTTAAATTCTTGCTTGGTTTCCCGCTTGGTTTGTCGGTTTGGAGCCGTGTTGGCGGGTTTGGCGAGGTTTTGTAAACCGACGAGATCGAATTTTTCCAATAACGCCTCGCGATCGCTTTCGCTAAAGGCGGCATCCCGAGACAGGACTTTCACCTGAAAGCGATCGCTCACGAGAACGCCAGTCCCTTTGTTCCCCTGACTGGCTGAGGGAAATCCTTTAATTTGGCTCGTGCTGTTGGCATATTTTTGCGCAGCCGCAGGGTTGCTCACCGTATCGGCAATCGACATGACGGCTAACTCCTTACCGCCTTTTTTCCACTTTGCTTGGGCCAGTCCCGTTTTCTCTTGGGTATAGACGACATCGTAGCCATTACCGGGTTTGGGGAAAAACTTATTAAACTTTGCCCCCAGGATGGCATTCTCCGCAACAGCACTCGCTCCTCGCTTGCTGCTTTCTTTTTGAATTTGTTTGAGGGTTTTCTGAGGAGTACCTTCGGTGCTTTCTGGGGTTGGAGTCGTCGTGGTGACATCTTCCTGACGGCTTTCTCGATCTGCCTGTGCGAACTCCGACGGCGTTGAGGACGAACAAGCGGTAAAGCCAAACACGGCTAGCAGAATAAAGATCGCGAATATCTTCTTGAATTTAAACAAGAGCATCTTCCCTCCGTCAAAATTGGACTCAGTTCCCATTGTGGCTTGCAATTTTCAGATTAACGCAATCCTTAACTTTCCTTTACTGGGGATTGCAGAGGGCGAAAAAGAGAGTAAAAGGGAAAAATAGTCTTGCACGTTCGAGAAACCGAAAAAATAATGCGGATTTTACTTTATTCCTACAATTACTATCCGGAACCCATCGGCATTGCTCCCCTGATGACAGAATTGGCGGAGGGTTTGGTCAAACGCGGCCATGAGGTGCGGGTAGTGACGGCAGTGCCTTGGTATCCTAAAAGTGAGATTTACGAGGAATATCGCGGTCTTATGTATCTTGCCGAAGAACGGAATGGAGTCATTATTCAGAGGTGCTACGTGCGATCGAGTCCGAAGCGAACGTTTTTCAATCGCGCTTTATTTGAACTCAGTTTTATGGTTTTGAGCTTTTTTCAGGCTTTATTGGGCAAATACAATCAACGACCGGATATTTTAATCTTAACGGTGCCGGGGTTGCCCGTAGGCATTCCCGCCTCCATTCTCGGTTGGATTTATAACTGTCCGACGATTTTAAATTTACAAGATATTTTACCCGATGCGGCGGTTCATGTGGGTTTATTAACGTCTAAAATTGCCATTAAAATTTTTACCCAATTAGAGAAGTATAATTATCGCACGGCGACGAATATTTCGGTGATTTCCCAAGGATTTACGGAGAATTTATTGGGGAAGGGCGTTCCGGCGGAAAAAATTACTCTGATTCCCAATTGGGTAGATGTGGACTTTATTCGACCTTTATCGAAAGAGGATAACGATTTTCGCCGCGAGAATGGGTTGGCGGGGAAATTTATTGTTTTATATTCGGGGAATATTGCTTTAACCCAAGGATTGGAAACCGCGATCGATGCCGCAGGATATTTACAAGATATTCCCGAACTGGCTCTGGCGATCGTGGGGGATGAAAGGGCTTTAGAAAGACTGCAAGAATATTGTCGGCAAAAAGGCGTTAATAATGTCATCTTGCGACCGTTTCAACCGCGAGAAAAATTATCGGAAATGCTCTCGGCGGCAGATGTTGGTTTGGTGATCCAAAAAAGGAATGTGATTTCCTTTAATATGCCGTCTAAAATTCAGGTTTTACTGGCAAGCGGTCGAGCGATTATTGGCTCGGTTCCCAATACGGGGACGGCAGCAAAAGCGATTCGAGAGAGTGGGGGAGGAATTGTTATTCCCCCGGAAGATCCCCAAGCTCTAGCCGAGGCCATTCGGGATTTATATGGCGATCGCGAACGGGTGAAACGGTTGGGAGAAGCCAGTCGCCAGCACGCGATCGCGAATTATGCTTTTTCTACGGCTTTGGATCGCTACGAGGCGTTATTCGCTAAGCTCTTATCTGAGAGACGGCAAAAGAGAGGAAAATAGAAGAGAATGGCTTCTTAATGCGCTCGGTAGGCTTTCGGGGTCATGCCCGTACATTGTCGAAACTGTTTGCTGAGATGGCTGTGGCTGTTGAACCCGCACTCTAAGGCGATGTCTACAATTAGGCGATCGCTTTGTTTTAACAACAGCTTTGCCCGTTCTACCCGTTGCTGGATCAGGTATTGATAAGGAGAGATGCCCAAGGATTGTTTAAAGAGACGAATAAAATGAAATTAGCTCATGTCTAACAATTGAGCTAAATTTTCCAGTTTAATCTCTCGATCTAAATAACGCGCTTTTGTTCTTTTGCCTATTGCAATTGTTCGGGATCGGAGCGACTGAGATTATTAGCTTATGCTGTTGTAATGACATCGATCGCAGCGTTTCTCAAGGCTTTAACAAAAGAACGTTCGAGAATATCTTCATCTAAATAAAATTTCATTTGACTCATATCGAGCGACCTATTTTCGCTTCTGCGGCTAAGCGATCGTATTCGGTTTCCTCCGCCAAAATATCTGCCTCAATTCGTTCTCGGTTGACATAAAAATAAGCAAGAGCAGCATGAACTTGTGCTAGATTGAGGTGAGGTATTTCTGCTACAATTTTCTTAGCCGTCATTCCCATTTTATACCAAGTCGCAATGCGTTGAACGGTAATTCGAGTTTCATTAATACGAGGACGACCTCCACAAATATCTGGAGTAGTCACAATTAATGTTCCAATATCAATAAGCGTTTTTGTCATCGTCATAATTTGAGAAGATTTGATTTCTGCTTTCCATTAGAATCAAAAATTAACCAGTTTCCAATCGGCATAAAAAATATTCAAACCGATAGAAAAGCGATCGCGCAAGCAACGAATTTATGATATTATGAAGATCGATGCAAACAAATCAAAAATAATGACGCAAACCAACTCCAAACAAAAACCGAGATATGGGAGAGTGTTTCCCGAAAAACGTCTCTCGCCAGAAGAAATCGAAAAACGCAGAGCAGAAGATAAAATTTTTGCAGAAAGATGTCACATTATTTTCGATCGCGTCAAACCCGAATTAATCCAAGACTATTACGATTGGTTTATTCTCATTGAACCCGATAGCGGTGATTATTTCATCGATCGCGAAAAAACAAGAGCTCGGGAAAAAGCACACGAAAAACATCCCAATAAAAAATGTCTGATTATGCAAATCAATGAAACTGGAGCTTGTGGTAGAATATGATTGAAGGAGAATTTAATAGTCGAGGAGAATTATTTTTTGAGATTGATTTAATCCCTGAAGATGGAGATAGTATTCCAGTAATGGCACTTCTCGATACTGGGTTTACAGGCTGGATTGCACTCGATCGCCAAGATGCTGATAGTCTAGGATGGATTCTTACTAGCGACCCTCAAGAAATGCAAACTGCAGCAGGAATTGAGCGATTTAGCTTATATCAAGGGAAAGTCGCGATTGATGGGGAAGAATTTACAATTGAAGTGTTAGGAGGAGACCACCTCAACAATCTTCTTTTGGGTTTGCAGTGGCTGCGATCGCGAAAATTAATTGTAGATTATCCTCGAGGAATTCTGACTCTAGGTTAAAAAAAATGAAACGCGATCGCGATGATTTGGTGAGAAAATAAAGATTAATACAAATGCGATCGCGAAAGAAACGAATTGATTATATAATGAAGATCGATGCCAACGAATCAAAAATAATGACGCAAACCAACTCCAAACAAAAACCGAGATATGGGAGAGTGTTTCCCGAAAAACGCCTTTCGCCAGAAGAACTAGAAAGACGAAAAGCAGAGAGCGATCTGTTCCTAAAACGCTGCCATATTATTTTCGATCGCGTACAACCCGAACTGCTCGAAGAACATTACGACTGGTTTATTATCATCGAACCCGATAGCGGTGATTATTTTATCGATCCCGACGAACAAATTGCCAGAGCAAAAGCCCAAGAAAAACACCCCGAGCGCAAACGTTTAATTATGCGAATTAATGAAACAGGAGCTTGCGGACGAATATGATTGAAGGAGAATTTAATAGTCGAGGAGAATTATTTTTTGAAATTGGCTTAATTTCAGCCGATGGCGATCTTTTTCCGGCAATGGCATTACTCGATACAGGATTTACCGGTTGGGTTGCTCTCGATAACCAAGATATAGAAAGTTTGGGTTGGCAACTTGCCGACAATGCAACGCGAGATATGCAAACAGCCGCAGGAGAAAGCGAATTTTTTCTCTATCGCGGTAATCTACAAATTGATGGGGAAGAATTTACGATTGAAGCCTTGGGAGGAGACAACTTAAACAATGTTCTTTTGGGTTTGCAGTGGCTGAGAACGCGAAAATTAATTGTAGATTATCCCCAAAGAATTCTAACTCTGGGTTAAAAAATATTAAATCGCTTTGATAATGTTTTCGATCGCGTCAAACCCGAATTAATCCAAAATTATGACGATTGGTTTATTCTCATTGAACCCGATAGTTTTTTAAGAATTGAGGTGCGTTACGTTCCACTAACGCACCCTACTGGACTATTTCAGCTAATTTAGTGCTTTAGAAAATTGAGTTTGTATTCGCTTTTCAAGGCTTTTACCCAAAATCTATTGCCCTATTTTAGTCGAAACAGTCCACTACGTGAATTTAAGCGATCGCGTCGAGAAAGATTAAAACTCAGTGTCTTCTTCAGCTTTCGGTTGTACGATCAACCCATTCGCTGCACTAAACAAATTGATGGGATTTTTGCCATCGGTAATGAGCATACTTTGAATCCCCAAACCTTCCAATAATCGCGCTTGCATTTCCGGGCCCGCTTGCGCGATCGCGCGGATCGTTTCCGGTCCGATCGCTTCGACTTTCTGACGGTATTCTTCTGCCATAATTTCCGCCATAGCTCGAGATTTTTCCACCTCCAATTCATTCAAGGCTTGTTGATGGGCTAATTCCGCTTCCTGACGGGCTCTCAATTGCGTTAATTCTGCCTCAGCTCGAATGCGTGCGGCTTCTGCTTCTTGCTGTGCCAAATTAACCGCTAATTGCCCTTCAATTTGTGCGGCTTCTGCCTTAGCTCTTGCCTGTGCGGTTGCCGTTCCTGATGCTTCAATTGAAGCATTTTCTGCTTGTAATTCTAGCAAATTTTTCCGCTCTGTTTCTGCCAGACCGCGATCGACAATTACCTGACGTTCCAATCTTGCTTTCGCCTCTTGTTCGATGCGATCGGCATCCCGTCGTGCCGCCGCTTCTTGGGCATCTGTTGTAATTTGAATCGCCAATTGTACGGATTTTTGTAGACTTTTTAAGGTTTCCGCATCGATGGGTTCGACGGTTTGAATATCCACATTGGTAATCACTAATTGATTAGCACTCATCCGGAACTCATCCCGAATGCGTCCTTGTTCATCCTGTCCAAAAACCGCCTGACGAATAATTCTCGCCGAATTGCGGTGAAATTCATCAAATTGAACCCCTGCAACTGCCCCTCGCACTCGAGATGCTACAGCCTTGCATACCGCCCCGACAAAATCCGGCACCTGAAACAATCGTGCCGCCGCTTGTTCGTCATGGCGATCGACATCAAAAAACCAGTTATAAGACAGTTGCAACTGCAAGCGGGCGTGATCTGATGTTTCCACCGAAAAAATATCCGTCATAAAGTCTGGACCTAATAATAAAGCCAGAGATTTAATGACATTTGGAAGTTTGGGCTTTCCTCCTGATAAACTCAACACCGTAAAGGCTTCATCGGGTCCCAACATAACCAAATCGGGGCCGAATACCGTCCGCGCCGTTCTGTCTTTATAATCGTGAATTTGTACCGCCGCGTTTTGGGGAACGTGAAAAACCACCGCCCGAGTTTTATCTCGTTTTACGGGGCGAACTTTGGGCGGTTCGGAGCCTTCATCATGATGGCGACCGCGATCGCTAATGGGATCGCGGTTTTGTCCTAATAATTCCTCGACGACGGGGGGTAATTCTTTCGCCCACAATTCCTCATAAGGACTCAATAAATACGCTTGCGGACCGCTTACGAGTTTTAATTCTCCGGTTTGGATATCCCGCACGTAAATGCCTTCATTTTTATCTAAAGGAATGGCGCGCCGTCGTTCTTTCACTTCCACTTCTACGGGAGGAATATAGTCCCTCGGTCCGACAATCGACCATAAATCTCCGGGTTGGCGAATGGTTTCATCGGCTTCGATAAACTCTTCTCTCGCCCGCAATAATAAGGCTTCTTGTTCCCCTAAAACATAAACTTCTTCGATCCCGCTTTCTAAAGATTCTCCCGGATGTAAGAAAAAAGAAGTGCGTCCCTGACGAATTTCCTGCAATCCCAATTGAGGTTTTCCCTCCCCATCAATGGGATCGACAACGATACACCATTCGCGATCGCTTAGAGTCGTAATTTCTACTTCTCCCACGACTTCTTCATAAACATCGGGAATGTGAATTTCTGCATCTTCAAACGTGACCAACCATTCATCTCCTGCCTTGCGCTGTCGTCCGAAAATGTCGTTAAAGGTGCGTTTCGCTTTTAAGTGAATAGCTTTTTGTTCGGTGAGAATATAGGCATCAATGATGTCTTGGACTTCTTCATCGACCCCAGGTAAATACGCCCCTTCCTCTCTCACTAACCATTCTTCTCCCGCCCGGCGAGGGATGTCGTTGCGATCGCGGCAATTCTGTCTCGCTGATAACCGCAAGGCTTGATTGGGCTTAATGGTAATGGCTTTCACGGTTTCCACCACCACCACTTCCACGCGAGGGATATAAGTGCCGGGTCCTTCAAATAACCACTCATCCCCCGCTTGACGGGCGATCGTTTCTTCTTCTTCATCCACAACGAGAGTTTCGCTAAAATCGCGAATAGCACGCAAGCGCACGGCTTCATTCGTCTCCACCACCGAAAGCCGCGTCACCGCACTTGCCATTTCTTCTCCCGGATACAAAGGAAAGGGATCTTGAGCAAAACGAACCTCTTCATCCCCGTAATGCAGGCGAATCTGTCCGTAATTATCGGCGATCGGTTCCCCTTCCCCATCCCGCATGACGGGGTTGGCAACGAGGCAATAATGACGGGGCGGTACAATAATCATGGGAGTTGGTTTAAGTACCAATCGCTCTGCATCTCCGAGAGTGAGAGTCTGAGGTCCCACTTCCAAGCGAGTTACTCCGGTATTGTTATCGAGAATGTGAACGAATTGCTGGGGTTTGAGGCGAATTACGCCACTGGAAACGCTGGGGGCTTCATTTTTGGCAGAGATGTCGGATTTCATCGTTCTTCGGGGGTGAGGTGCGCTATTTTCGATTGTAGCCTCTGTTTTCGGTACGTCCAGTTTTAAGGGGATAAAGACTCGAATGCAAGCCTCCGCCTTAAGCCGGAGGAATTGCTCATTGTTCATTGTTCATTGAAATGACGCCCTCGGTTTGGGATCTTAGCGGATTACTTTAAGCAAATGCTTTTTTATACCATTTTCTAATCCAATTCATAGCAGGTTGTTCTAGTTTTTTGGCGATTAGTGTTGCCACTAAAATGGCGACCATTGTTTTGAAAATCGTCAAAAATCCTGACGGAAGATTCAGGGGTTTTAGAAAAAAATTCAATAACCATCCTGTCTGTATATGAGTAAGGTAGAGGGAATAAGAAATACTTCCTAAAAATATCAAAGGTTGTTTTTCTAAAATGCCTAGCTTATCAGTAATTGAAAGATATATGATGATGACAAAAAATGCAAAAAATAAAAAGGCATACCAAGGAGTATCGCTAGAATAATCAAAGGCTTCGGTTATAAGACAAACTAAAATCATTCCGACCCGATAAAATGAAAATCCAAAACGCTGCCCTTGAAATAACATAATACCAGCAATAAATAAACTTGCCCGACCTCTAATCAAAACAAAGTTGATTTTTATATAGTTCTTTAAGAAAATCAACATTTCTGACATTCCACCAATATCGAAACTACCAAGTTGATGCGAATGAATTAAACTCATTGCATTTATATTGTAAGATGCGACTTCTAGTGTAGGCGCAATCGCTCCAAAATTAACAGATATAGATCCTTTAACCGTGTCTAAGACAATAAGACACAACCAAGCACCACAAATGAGATCGATATACTTCAGCAATCGCATTCTATAAAAAGTAAGCATAACCGCATAAAATGCAAGTTGTAAAGTCATTGTCCAATAAACAATATTAATATTGGGACTTCCCAGAAATCCTTGCAACATAGAAAAATTGATCGCGACATCAAATAGATCTTCGCTACGAGGAGTGCCAAAGTTTGCAACATATACAATGAAAACATTTGTGATAACTGAGAACCAGTATACGGGATATAACCGAGCAAAACGACTGACAATAAAATCCATGATTCTTTTCAGT
>JBFRWJ010000254.1:0-4480 GCA_051439525.1 Spirulina sp.
ACAGGGAGGTTTAGAAATTGCGGGTCAAAAGCATCTCGTCTCTTTAATTATTAAAGACGATCGCGACAATCCTGACGAAGCGGTTGCCGTTGCCAATGAGTTAATCAATCAAGAAAAAGTTATTGCTATTATCGGACCGCCGCGCAGTCGCAGTGCCATTCCCGCCGCCGAAGTGGCCGAAAATGCTAAGATTCCCATGATTAGCACAAAATCCACCAACCCGCAAACAACGGCCAATAAAAAATACGTTTTTCGCGCCACTTATACCGACGAACTGCAAGGCCAAGCGATCGCACGTTTTTCAGCACAAGAATTGGGGATGAAAAAAGCAGCCGTTCTCTACGATATTGCCAATGATTACAGTCGCTATCTAGCAGAAATCTTTAAACAAGAATTCGAGCGATCGGGGGCTGAAGTTGTTGCCTTTGAGGCCTATACTACGGAGGTTAAAGAGTTTCAAAGTTATTTAGAAAAAATTCGCGATTCTCGAGCCGAATTAATCTTTTTACCCAACTACGCCGAAGAAGTGACCCAACAAGCGAAACAAATTCACGACTTGGGTTTAGATATCGCTCTAATTGGCGGAGATTCTTGGGGATCTTTACTCGAGGAAAGCTATAGCGATCTCGAAGGGGCATTTTTTGCTGAAGTGTGGACGGCAGATTTTCCCAATCCAGAAAGCCAGCAATTTCTCGAACAGTATAATCGTGCCTATCAAGAACCCGTCAACAGTCATGCCGCTCTAACTTATGATGCTGTAAATTTGATTTTAAATATCGTCCAAACCCAAGGAAAAGCCGATCCCGAATCCATTCGCGAGGGATTAGCTAATTTTCAAGATTATCGCGGTGTCACGGGAAGTATTTCCTACAAAGGGAGCGGCGATCCCGTCAAAAGTTTGGCAATCTTACAAATCAAAAATAATCAGTTAGAATTCTATCAGCAGATCGACCCCGAGTAACCCTTTGCAATTGGCCTTAAGCGTTTATGTGGTGCAAGTTTTTCAGATTCGCGATCGCGAGTTTTCTCCTCGTTCTTTTTCCCGGTGCTTGTTTTTTCTTTTCTCCCCAAACACCAGAGATTCCCATCGGTCTGATCGTCCCGCTAACGGGAGAAGTCGCAGAAATGGCTGGAGAAGATTCTGTGCGAGGAGCAGAACTTGCCGTGAAAGAAGTCAATGCAGCAGGAGGATTAAACGTCGGCGATCGCCAACAAAAAGTGCGGCTATTCATCGAAGACGATTGCGATATTCCCGATGTCGCGATCGCGGCGGCTCGCAAATTAATTTATCACGATAACGTCGTAGCACTCACAGGATTACCCTTGAGCCGAATTGCCATTCCCGTTGCTAAAATTGCTGAAGAAGCCAAGATGCCAACCATTAGTAGTTGGTCGAGCAACCCCGAAACCACGGCGGGAAAAAAATATATTTTTCGCGTTGTTTATACCGACGACTTTGCCGGACAAATTATTGCTCGTTTGGCAAGGCAGGAATTAAACTATCAAAGAGCAGCCATTTTATATGACATTGCCAGCGAATATAATCGAGGACTCGCCGAATTTTTTCAGCAAGAATTCAAGCAATTAGGAGGAACGATCGCGGCTTTTGAATCGTTTACTACGGATGAAAGCGATTTTACCGCTCAACTCGATCGCATTGATAAGAGTGGGGCAGAAGTGTTATTTTTACCCAATTATGCTGCCGAAATTACGCGGCAGATCGAACAAATCCAAAAACTGGGCATCGAGATCGATCTCATCGGGGGTGACACTTGGTCAGCTTTACAAGAGCGCGATCGCTTGATCTTGGAAGGGGCATTTTTTACCGATCTTTGGAGTCCGGAATTAGACGACCCGAAAACGCGGAGATTTGTGGAGGAATATCGCCGAGCTTATCAGGAAACGCCCCCCACGGTTGCCGTTTTAACCTATGATGCCTTGGGTTTACTTTTTCAAGCCATTAAGACTCAAGGAAAAACAGATTCTGAATCGATTCGTCAAGGATTGGCAAAAATTCAACATTATCATGGGGCGAGCGGGAAAATGTTTTATCCGGATAGTGGCGATCCGAACAGAAGTATTTTAATGATGCAGTTTAAAGGGGGACGAGCCACAATTTATAAAACCATAGAACCCGAACGAAATCCATAAACGCGATCGCGAACTTGCCTCGAAGGGGAGTTTCCCCAGACAATTCTGCGATCGTAAATTTTCAAGTTTATAATTGGAACGTCCTGCGGAAAAGCACAAAGGCCAACAGTATGAATTTCTGGAAACAAAGCCTGATGTCAAGGCTGATCGGTGCCTTTTCTCTCCTCTCACTGGTCACGGTTTCCAGTGCGGGAGCGATCGCTTTTGTGTGGGGGAGAACAGAAATTGAGAAATTAGTGTTCGAGCGTCTCGAAGTGACGGCGATCTTGAAGGAAGAAGCCTTAAACTTGTGGGTAGACAATCAGCGAGAGGCAGTGGATTCCCTCGCTCGCGTCCCGGAAATTCGAGATTTGGTCCGAGGATTGCTCGCAGAGGATTCGACAGATTTAGAGGCCGTTTACGACACCTTACACGAGTATTTAGCCTCCGTTCGCGCGACCAAACCCGAATTGTTGGAACTGTTTATTTTAAGCGATATCGGCGGTCGAATTGTGGTGTCTACCGATCGCGATCGCGAAGGCCAATATCGGGTCAAAGACCGCTATTTTACTGAAGGCCGCCAAAGAACTTTCGTCCAGAACGTTTATCCTTCCTCCGCGACGGGAAAACCCGCCATGACCATCGCCACCCCCCTCGCCGACAGTCAGGGGCGGCGGGTGGGGGTTTTAGCCGCTCAGTTAAATCTCGAAAAAATGGATGGGATCGTATTCGAGCGCACGGGATTGGGAGAAAGTGGCGAATCTTACTTAGTCGATCGCTTTAATTTATTTGTCTCGGCGGAACGCTTCGGACGGGAGGAATATCCCAAAGGGGTTCACTCCAAAGGCATCGAGCGGGCCCTGCAGGGAGAAGACGGAGGCGCTTTGTATCGCAACTATGCCGATATCCCGGTCATCGGCGTGTATCGCTGGATGGAAGAGCGAGAGCTGGCCTTATTGGTGGAGGTACAGCAATGGGAAGCATTTGCCCCGGCGAGGCGACTGGCCCGGGCCATCGTCATCGCCGGTTCGATCTTGGCTGCGATCTTGCTGGCGATCGTCTATGTTTTGGCCCGACAAATCGCCCGACCGATTTTAGCGATCGCCGATGTAGCCGTGAAAGTATCTCGCGGGGATCTGTCCCTCATGGCACCGGTTTTAACCGAGGATGAAGTCGGCAAACTCGCCACCAGTTTTAACCAAATGACCGCCAGAATGCAGCGCAAAATCTTGCAATTACAAGACGAGCGGAAAAAATCTGAAGATTTACTGCTTAATATTTTGCCCCAACGGGTGGCGGAACAGTTAAAAGCGGGACAGGAGACGATCGCGGAAAGTTTTGCCGAGGCGACGGTTCTCTTTGCCGATTTGGTGGGATTTACTCCCCTCGCCTCCCGCGTCCCCCCGGGGGAATTGGTGAGCTTGCTCAATGAGATTTTTTCCGCCTTTGATGCCTTAGCGGAACGGTACGGGTTGGAGAAAATTAAAACCATCGGCGATGCGTATATGGTGGTGGGGGGCATTCCCATCCCCAAGGAGGATCACGTAGAAGCGATCGCACAGATGGCTCTGGCCATGCAGCGAGAAATTCAACTCATCGGTTTGGAGAGCGAGCGATCGTTTACCTTGCGGGTGGGCATTCATACGGGCCCGGTGGTGGGGGGAGTGATCGGCTTGAAACGCTTTACCTACGATCTCTGGGGAGATACGGTGAATATTGCCTCCCGCATGGAATCTCAAGGGATTCCCGGCTGCATTCAAGTCACTGAAACCACTTACAATCGTTTATCCGATAAGTTTTTGTTTGCCGAACGGGGCGCGATCGACGTGAAAGGGAAGGGACAAATGCAAGTTTATTTATTATTAGAAAAGAAATTAGAAAAGGATCCAGAATCTTTATTGGCGGGATAGTATAGAGAAGAATAGGCGCTCCCAAGCGATCGTTATCAACTGATAAGTGTGATATTTTTCATTTCTCCCATGTTAGTCCCAGAATAATATTTATGTCATGTCTCAATTGTGGCTTACGAATTTGTCAATCGAGTCGGGGAACAATCAGTAAAGGAAACCCAAAAACCATCAGTTCAATGCTCGGTACCTTCCTGAAAAAAAGTCTCTGGGTCAGCCTGCTGGCCGTGCTGGCAGTCGGTTGTCGTTCTAACTCTATTAATGCCCCCGCCCCCGCCGTCACGTCCGCCAACAACGCCACCGGTACTATTGTCGTGGGAGACATCTCCGACGAACCCGCGAAAAAGATCGAACGCTTTCAACCCTTTGCCGATTATCTGGCCGGCCAGTTGAGCGCGATCGATATCGGCGTGGGCGCAGTGGAGGTTGCCCCCAGTATGGAA